>NZ_AQOQ01000070.1:0-3491 GCF_002888555.1 Alcanivorax sp. MD8A
AGCACGCAAGGCGTTATTCAGAGACTCCCTTGCAGGCAGGAGTCCGGGCCAGTCATCATAGTCGCCCATTTGGCCGATCAACGGGAAAGACACATGGCATTTGCCTGGCAGGTTTTATCCGCCGCGCTGGCGGGGTTGGTGATTGGCTCCTTGCTTGGCCTGGTGGGGTGGCGCTGGTGGCTGGCCAGGCGACACAAAGCAGAGCAACGAGTGCAGCAATCCGGTGTGCTGGATAGTCTTGAGGTGCTGTGCAAGGCGCTAGAGCAGCAGCAGGTCGAGGTCAGCGAGGCAGCGATCCGTATCAGCGCACTGCTGGATACCTTGCCCGCGAGCATCTCGCCAAAGGTGGATTTGTCCGATATCCATCAGTTTGCCCAGACATGCCAGCAATTTGACCGGGGCGAGGCGCGCCACAACCTCACCCCGAAGGCACGTCATGAACAAGATAAATACCGCTGGCAACTGGATGAAGAAAACCGTGAGCGAATTCGTGCCGCCGCTCAGCGACTGGTCACGGTGCTGCCGGACTGGCGATCAGGGCTGGGTATTTCCTCACCTGACAAGTAGCGAAATTCCGTTAGTTCAATGCGCCCGCGGATAAAGGGATTTTCCTGGTGATCCATGCGCACCATGAAGTATTCCAGCTCCCTGGCTGCCCAAAAGCGTGAGCGACGCCCCCGTTCCGGGTAATCCCGTTCCACGCTGACGGTTTGCCACTTGCCGGCAGGGGTTTCCAGGGTTTCCGCTTCCATAAAGCGATACTGATAAGTATCCATTCCATCCGGTTCTGCAACAGCGTATTCAAAGCTCTGCTCCGCCCTGGCCATGTTGCAACGTGCCATCATCGCCACACTCAGGGCATCCAGTGCGTCGTCCGCGAGGGGATACACCGCTTTGCTGCCATTGGCCTGGCCCGCGTCCCAGTCAAACTCGATTTCGCCTTCTCGCTTGATACCGAAGCCTGCGCTGGCATGGCGATAGTGATGGGGGCGGGCAGTGCAGTTGTTCCAGTCGAAAATAGCCACTTCCTGATGACGGAAAAAGCGATTTTCTGCCTGAAACTGCAGTTGGTAACCCTTGGGGTGTGGTGTGAGGGTGATGGTGGCATCCATACCAACGGGGATGCCGTTGACCACCACCCGGTAGCGGGCTTGTGCGGGCGGAAGCTCCCCGGGAAACGTATACGCCGGTGCGGCAATTGTTGAGATGTCGTCAATGACCGGTTGTGCCAGCACTGACTCGCCTGCCACTAGCAGCAGGCCGCCCAGCAGACGGCCTGAACGGTAAAGTAAAGTATGATGCGCCACGTTCCCTGTGATCCCTGACAGCACGATTGGAAAGACTTCATGAATGATAGCACGCTCCATGTTGCCTTTGCGGCACCGGAAAATCTGCATGCCACCATTGAGAGTTTTATCGACGGGGTGCTGGCCTCGCCAGACCAGTGTCACCTGGAGGAGCTGGAGGCCCTGGTGCCGCCTTTTGTTAATGTTCTGTTAGCCACTTTTTTCAAGGGGCCCATTGAGGCCTCAGGGGCATCGGGCAGCGCTGCGAGATTCATCCTGGGCGCCATGAATGTGATCCAGCGTGCCGCTGACAGCCTGGTCAGCCGGTTACTCAAAAACACCACCCAAGTAGAGCAGCAGAAGTTGGCTGAGCATTTCTCAACATTGAGAAAGTATAATAAGAACAATCTGTTTGTAGCCTTTCCTCTAGAGCCTTCTCAGGCTGAAAAAGCCAGTCTGGTTTTCCAGATGTTTCTTCAGGGCGAGGGCAATATGGATCAGTTACTGGAAGTTATGCAGGTGATAAACGATGGGGCAATCGAGCATTTCATGGACCGTTCAGTAGGTTGCCTGTCGCTTGGTCGGATCAATCGTGCCCTTGTATCCGCCGCTCGTGTTACAGTATGTAAAGCGTCGGCCTCTGCTACACACAAGGGCTTGGTCGCCATGGATGCCAACGCCAGGAGGGCGGTGGTCTCATACTTCGATAACATGCTGATACGGTTCGACGATGGATAGCAGGGAAACGCGCGGCGCCAACCGCCGCAAGCTGGCACGCATTAACACACAAATGCGCATCGATATTTTCCGCCACCGCCTGTTTGGCGGCTGGCGATTCCTTACTCGGGCCAAGGCCCTCGATTACAATCGATATGGCATCGGGCTTACGTCACCGGTTCGGCTGTCGCCCAATACCATCGTCAAGCTCGATCTGTACGCCCCTGGAATGATCCTTCGTCAGGTCTCGGCAGAAGTCGTCAGTTGTCAGCGGGCAGGCCAGGCCTACCGGTTGGGGCTGAGAACATATCAAAGTCTGCGTGACCTGGCTGGCGATGTAGACCAGCATCAGATTCGTTACCTGGCCGGCATGGAAGAGGTGCTTCCCCAGCAGGCGTAACCCGGAAGGGAGATCCGGCAAAGCCGGGCCTATTGGGGAGTGCCGTTCCTTCACTCTCGCAACCCAGCTTTCCGTAGGCGCGTCGCTGGCGGCGCGATTGTCACCGTTTTTAATGCTTCAACGCGGGGTTGAGAGAAGACTGGAAGGTTGGTCGGTTTTCAGACGTCCGACCTAGCTGTTTTCCCCGCTACTCCGTGATGAACATAAAAAAGCCCCGGCGTGTGCCGGGGCTTTTTTAAAGGGCTTGCAGGCGTTTAGCTGTCAGTACTGCTGGCAGGCGCCTTCTTGGCGGCCGCCTTTTTCTTGGCGGGTGCCTTTTTAGCAGCTGCCTTCTTCTTGGCAGGGGCTTTCTTCACAGCAGCCTTTTTCTTGGCAGCGGCTTTTTTGGCCGGTGCTTTCTTCGCCGCTGCCTTCTTCTTGGCCGGGGCTTTCTTAGGGCTCACCTTGCGCTCAATTTCCTTGGCGCGTTTTTCCAGATCCTTTTCGTACTGGCCGATAACCCGCGCAAGGCTGTGCGCCTGCTTGGCGGTAGCCTTCAATACCTTCACCTCGGTTTCGAGGATACGCTTGCGAGCCTCGGAGTCATCCACCTGTTTGCGGGCATCGTCGGCGGTCTTGCGGGCGCGGTCCAGCTGACGTTTGACGGTAGCTGTCGCCTTTTCACGGTATTCAGCTTGCAGCGTCTCCAGCTTGTTGAAGTAATCCTTCTGACGCTTCACTTCCTGGTTAAGGCGATCACGGACCTTCTCCAGTTGCTTTTCCAGCTGGGCGATCTGCTTTTCACGTTCCTTGTCAAAGCGCTCAGCCAGTTTGCGAATCTGTGCCTGAAGCTCTTCGACGGTATCTTTTACCTTGTTAGCAGCCATGGATGACTCCCTCTTCCCCTTCGGATGGAATGAACAGCATTGGCGCTTTTGGCGAACGCCCGAGTGCTGAAGCAACTTTATGCCACATCCTTAAAGTGAACAACCATTGATCAGGTGACTGTCTGACAGGATCGGGTAGAGATGAAGGAAGTTGCCAACGGAATCGGTCAAACTGATACTGGGAATCTCTGACTAACTCCTTGCATGCTCAGCGTGTCCTGA
>NZ_AQOQ01000071.1:0-2709 GCF_002888555.1 Alcanivorax sp. MD8A
ACCCCCTGGCACGGGCTGGGCAACCAGCTCGCCGCCCAACAACCCCTCAATGTCTGGATGCAGGAAGCCGGCATGGACTGGGAGATCCGTGAGACCCCTGTTCGCTTCATTAGTAGCGAGGCCGGGGCTCTCGGGCAGATCTCATCCTTCCCGGATCAGAAGGTTCTGTTCCGCTCAGACAATCAGGCGCCTCTTTCGGTAGTGAGTAACCGCTTCAAGGTGGTTCAACCCCGGCAGATCCTGGAGTTCTACCGGGATCTCACCGAGCGCTCTGGTTTTGAGCTGGAAACCGCTGGCGTCCTTAAAGGGGGCCGCAAGCTGTGGGCACTGGCCCGCACCGGGCAAACAGGCTCCTTGGCAGGCAATGACCAGACCAACGGCTATGTGCTGCTGGCTACCGCCTGTGACGGCACCCTGGCTACCACTGCCCAGTTCACCAGCATCCGAGTGGTGTGTAACAACACCTTGGCGGTAGCTCTCAATGGCGCCGGCCAGGCGGTGAAGGTCCGCCACAACACCACCTTCGATGCCCAGGCTGTCAAGAAGCAGCTCGGGATCTCCGTCTCCGCCTGGGATGACTTCATGTATCGCCTGAAGGCCCTCAGCGAGCGGCGCATTACCCGCAAGACCGCCGAGAAGGTCATGCGCTCGGTCTTCACCGATGTGAACTACTCCTCTGGGGACATGCTGGTGAAGCCCAACGAACAGGCCATGAAGAAGGCCATGGCGTTGTATGACGGGGCCGGTCGCGGCGCGGAGTTGCCGTCAGCCAAGAACACGGCCTACGGCCTGCTCAATGCCGTCACCGAGTTCGTGGACCACGAACGTCGCGCCCGCAGTACCGACAACCGGCTGGATTCCGCCTGGTTCGGCAAGGGGGCCCAAATCAAGCAGCGGGCCCTGAGCCAGACCCTGGAACTGGTGGCCTGACTGATTCCCTACTCATTCTTTTCCCTCGACTAAAGCCCGACCCGCTCTGTGCCGGTCGGGCTTTTTATTGTTTGGAGCCTGACCATGACAGAACCTAATCACGATAACCGTGTGGGCCCGGAAGCCAGATGCTCTGCGCCTCCCCTCTCCCCGCATCTGGCCGCCATTTGGGGCGCCTTTCTCCATGAAGGGGTGATGCTGAACAAGGAGCGCGGTACCCGGCTTCTGGAGATCTGGGGTAATGGCTGTATCGAACTGATCAGCACCCTGTGTGACTTCATCCCCGATATCTGGAAACAGGTGCAACCCTACTGGTACGGCCCGCAAGGGTTTCCTGGGGTGTTCGAGTACGAGGTGGTGTCCATCCTGGGCGAACAGCTGGGCACCTATCTGCTCGAGAATGACGGCAATCTGCCACCCCATGACGACATCCAACAGATGATCACCGATCTGGTAGTCACCTTCTTCAGTCAAGGCGGCAGTCATGAGATCCCCTCGGATCAGACGCCCCAGACCCATCGGCTGATCAATCTCCATGATCGCTTTACCAAGCGGCTGACCCAACTGGAAGGAGGTCACTCATGAGTACACCCCGCGCTATCAAACCCTCATCCCGTCCGGCCCTGCGCCTGGTGTCCACCAAGGGCATGAACCGGGAACAGTGGCTCAAGGTCCGCAAGCAAGGTATCGGGGCCAGCGATGCCGCTGCGGCGGTGGGGCTCAACCCGTATCAGTCGCCCCTGGAGCTGTGGATGATCAAGACCGGTCGGGATGGCCTGTTACCAGCTCCTAATCCGGACGACATCCATACCCCGCTGTACTGGGGCAACCTGCTTGAACCCAAGGTGGCCGAGGCCTATGCCAAGGCGACGGGCAACAAGGTCCGGCGAGTGAATGCCGTGCTCCAGCACCCGGATGCGGACAAGTCCTGGATGCTGGCCAATCTGGATTATTCCGTTGTGGGCAATCCAGAGGTGCAGATCCTGGAATGCAAAACCACTGGCCTTAATGGCGCCAGGCTCTGGGCCGAGGGGGTACCGGAGTACATCCAGTGTCAGGTACAGCATCAGCTGGCCGTCACCGGCAAGCAGGCGGCGGACGTGGCGGTGCTGATCTGCGGGCAGGAATTGCAGATACACCGCATCGAGCGGGATGAAACCGTCATCAAGCAACTGATCGAGCTGGAGCGGGCATTTTGGCACTTGGTAGAAACCGATACACCACCCGACGCCGATGGCTCCGACTCCGCCGACCAGTCATTGCGAGCGCTCTACCCTCGTGATGATGGCGAAGCCCTGGATCTCATTGAAGACACCGCACTCAACGGCGACTTCAGTGAGATGCTGGATATCCGGGAACGCTTGGCCCGTCTGGCCGAACGGGAAGCCCGGCTCAAGCAACGCATCCAGCAACGCATGGGTGACGCCGCTCGGGCTTACTTCATCGACGGCCAGGTGAGCTGGAAGCGCAGCAAGGACAGTACGGTGCTCGATACTGACGCCCTGCTCAAGGCTCAGCCCGCGCTACTGCAGCAATTCCCCAAGCATCGGGCCGGCAGCCGCCGGTTCCTGGTCAAGGCCACCACCTGATCGTTCTCGCATCACCTCATTCAACACGCCAGCCTAAAAGCATAAACGCCGGGCCCTGCCCGGCGGCTGTGCGTTTTTTATAACAGGAGACTCCCATGATCAAAGGACTCGCCATTACTCCACCCGTAATTGGCCGTATCAGTATTGGCCGCATGGTGGAAAAGAACGGCAAGCGTCTGCCGGAGAAAGA
>NZ_AQOQ01000072.1:0-2686 GCF_002888555.1 Alcanivorax sp. MD8A
ACCCCCTGGCACGGGCTGGGCAACCAGCTGGCCAGCCAACAACCACTGGAAGTCTGGATGCGCGAAGCCGGCATGGATTGGGATATCCGTGAAACTCCGGTGCGCTTTATCAGTAGCGAGGCTGGCGCTCTCGGGCAGATTTCCTCCTTCCCGGATCAGAAGGTGTTGTTCCGCTCTGATAATCAGGAACCTCTATCCGTAGTGAGCAACCGCTTCAAGGTGGTTCAGCCCCGAGAGGTGCTGGAGTTCTACCGGGATCTCACCGAGCAGTCCGGCTTTGAGCTGGAGACTGCTGGCGTACTTAAAGGTGGCCGCAAGCTGTGGGCGCTGGCACGTACTGGGCAAACGGGATCCTTGGCAGGCAATGACAAGACCAACGGCTACGTGCTGCTGGCCACGGCCTGTGACGGCACCCTGGCCACCACGGCGCAGTTCACCAGTATCCGGGTGGTCTGCAATAACACCCTCGCGGTCGCACTGAATGGCAACACCCATGCGGTGAAGGTGCGCCACAGCACCACCTTCGATCCGCAAGCGGTGAAGAAACAGCTGGGGATTTCGGTCTCTGCCTGGGATGACTTTATGTATCGCCTGAAGGCCCTGAGCGAGCGGCGCATCACCCGCAAGACCGCCGAAAAGGTCATGCAGACCATTTTCACGGATACCGGCTATCTGCCACCGGGTATGCCGGTGAAGGCCAACGAACAGGCCATGAAGAAAGCCATGGCCTTGTATGAGGGTGCCGGTCGCGGGTCTGAGCTGGCGTCCGCCAAGAACACGGCCTACGGCCTGCTGAATGCAGTCACCGAATTCGTGGATCATGAACGCCGCGCCCGCAGCACCGACAACCGGCTGGACTCTGCCTGGTTCGGCAAGGGCGCCCAGATCAAGCAACGCGCTCTGGAGCAAACCTCCCTACTGGTCGCCTGATTCACTCTGACCGCTCACCTCTCCCTACTCTCTACTTCCTTTTAAAAGAAAACCTGGAGAACACGATGAATCTGAAATGGCTCTACCGCCTGTTGGCGGTATGGGACTGTCGCCCTATGCCTGCTGAATTGTCAGCGGTGTGGGGCGCGTTCCTGCATGAAGGCCTGATGTGCCATCCCGGCGATCCGGGTCGGGCTCGTCGCATCCTGGAGACCTGGGACAGTGGCTGCATCGAGCTGATCATCGCCACCTGTGAGTACCTGGACCCGCTCTGGCAGACGGTCTCCCACATCTGGTACGAGCCCCGTGGTCGCCCTGGCGTCTTCGAGTACGAAGTGGTCAGCGAACTGGGCGAGTGGCTGGGTGAGCAATTACTGACTCACGGCCACCTGCCCACCAATAAAGAAGCCGAGCGTTACATCGAGGCGTTGGTGAATGACTTCTTCGAGATTGGCGAGGAAGCCTCTTCCTCTTCAAGTCGCGTCGCATGACGGCACTTAGATATCAGCCTAATTCACCTTTCATTCCATACCCCTAGCCCCGGCCACTGTGCCGGGGCCTTTCTTTGTCTGGAGCATTCTCATGGCACAACCTAAAAGCACTGCACCCGGCCAGCGCCCTGCCCTGCGCCTGGTGTCCACCAAACGCATGAACCGCGAAGACTGGCTGAAGATCCGCAAGCAGGGCATCGGTGCCAGTGATGCCGCTGCGGCGGTAGGTATCAGCCCGTACCAGTCCCCACTAGAACTCTGGATGATCAAGACCGGTCGGGATGGTCTGTTACCCGCCCCTGATCCCGATGACATTCAATCCCCCCTGTACTGGGGCACGCTGCTGGAGCCGAAGGTAGCCGAGGCTTACGCCAAGATCACCGGCAACAAGGTGCGTCGCGTGAACGCCGTATTGCAGCACCCGGATGACGACAAGCCCTGGATGCTCGCCAACCTGGATTACGCTGTCGTCGGCAATGACAACGTGCAGATACTGGAGTGCAAGACCACGGGGCAATACGGCGCCAAGCTATGGGCGGACGGGGTTCCCGAGTACATCCAGTGTCAGGTGCAGCATCAGCTAGCGGTTACCGGCAAGCAGGCTGCCGATGTGGCCGTGCTGATCTGTGGGCAAGAGTTGCAGATTCACCGGATCGAGCGGGATGAAGCGCTGATTGCTCACCTGTACGAGCTGGAGCGGGAGTTCTGGCAGCTGGTGGAAGCGGACACCCCACCGGACCCGGATGGCTCCGACTCTGCCGGGCACGCCCTGCAAGCCCTCTACCCTCAGGACAAAGGGGAAACCGTGGATCTCACGGATAACCCGGCCATGGAAGGCGACTTCAATGAGCTGCTGGATCTGCGTGACACCCTGGGCCGACTGACCGAGCGAGAATCCACGCTCAAGCAACGCATCCAGCAGACCATGGGGCTAGCCAGCAAGGCCACCTTCAGCGAGGGCTGCGTGACCTGGAAGCGTAGCAAGGACTCAACCAGCCTGGACAGCAAAGCCCTTCTGCAGGATCAGCCAGACCTTCTCAAGCACTACCCCAAACACAAGGCAGGCAGTCGCCGGTTCCTGGTGCGCCCCAATCCCTAACCCAACTCAAAGCGGCATAGCTGCCGGGCCTAGCCCGGCGGTGTGTCTGTGCCTGCTATCAGGAGAATCTCATGATCAAAGGACTCGCGATTACCCCACCCGTGATCGGCCGTATCAGTATTGGTCGTGTAGTGGAGAAGAACGGCAAGCGTCTGCCGGAGAAAGA
>NZ_AQOQ01000073.1:0-1781 GCF_002888555.1 Alcanivorax sp. MD8A
AAGATCTTGCCGTCACCAATCTTGCCGGTATTAGCGGCTTTGGAAATGGCCTCGATCACTTGGTCCAGGCTGGACTCGGCAATCGCCACTTCGATTTTCACCTTGGGCAGAAAATCCACCACATATTCGGCACCCCGATACAGCTCGGTGTGACCTTTCTGACGTCCAAAGCCTTTCACCTCGGTAACGGTGATGCCCTGCACGCCGATCTCGGAGAGTGCTTCACGCACGTCATCCAGTTTGAACGGCTTAATTACGGCAGTAACCAGTTTCATTTCATTCTCCTCAGCTTTCACCGCGTCCGGTGACGTCCGTTTCACTTTGAGCCCCGTTATGGTTCCCGATCCACAGTATGCTCGAACGCTCTGACCCAATTAGTGCACGACCCATGCCAGTTTTTGAAAATCATGCAAATTCAGGGGGTTAACCTGTGTCCCTGACGTTGCCGTCAGGGAAAACGCGCCATTATAGCGCACCACATTGGGGCAGGCTCCGATTTGGTGCAGCACGGTTCCGGGCGGCACTGTCGGTGCCCCAATCGCACACACCGTGCTACCATCGCCGGCACATTACAAGCCGTGCCTGCCCTGACAGGACAATGCCGGAGTTCCCCATGCCTGACCAGCCTTTCATTGACCGCCTGATGGCCGATATCAGCCGCCGCCTGCCCACCGATCTGGGCGGCCTGCGCAGTGAAGTGGAGCGCAACATTCGCAGCGTGCTGGCCGAGACCGTCAGCCGGCTGGATCTGATCACCCGGGAAGAATTCGACATTCAGCAACAGGTGCTGCTGCGCACCCGCGAAAAACTGGAAGCACTGGAGAAACAGGTCGCCGAGCTGGAAAAACCCTGATGCGCCCTGGGGGTGCAGCCGCGCCCCCACTTTTCTTTATTCCCTTGCGCTATTTTCGTTAGCGCAGAACTGTATTTCCCCTGTTGCAACTTGCTGCCTAAGCTGAGAAGACATCAATCTTTTCTGGTGCCGGTAAGGCTCGCCAACCGCTTGCCCGGCCGCTCCCCGGTCCCGAATACCCTTTTCGGGAGGAGGTACACATGCCTGCGCGCAATCTGGAAGAGTATCTCGACAACAACGGCGTCTATTACCACTGCTATAACCACCCCCCGGCCGTGACAGCCTCGGAAGTGGCCCAATCCGCCCATATTCCCGGGCGCCATATGGCCAAAACAGTGATCGTGGATGTGGACGGCGATCTGACCATGGCAGTGCTGCCCGCCAATCAATACCTGGACCCGGAAAAACTTCGCCAGGCACTGAACGCCGACAGCGTGAGACTCGCCAACGAAACCGAATTCAAGGACCGCTTCCCGCTCTGCGAAACCGGCGGCGAGCCACCCTTTGGCAATCTCTATGGCATGCCGGTCTTTATCGATGACACCCTGATGAGCGAAGACTGGATTGCCTTCAATGCCGGCACCCACACCGAAGTGATCAAGATGGGCATGGGCGACTTCTTGCGCCTGAGTGATGCACGTACCTGCTCCTTTGCCATGCTGCACTGATCCCGGCACTCACTTTCCCCTTTCCCCGCCCTCCCCGGGCGGGCTTTCTTTTATGGCTTCTCCCGCGCTCCACAGCACGAATGCGCAAAGCCACTGTAGGAGCCTTGCTCGCAAGGCGATCCATTCGCAATGCGAATGACCTGTCCCATCACTCGTCGGCATGGCGCTGGCGGAAGGGGCTGGGGTCTGCCGGTTTTGTCTTTCGAAACTCGCTTCTCGTAACTCGTGTTGTGATCGCGCCGCCAGCGACGCTCCTACGG
>NZ_AQOQ01000075.1:0-1453 GCF_002888555.1 Alcanivorax sp. MD8A
GCAAGGAGTTATTCAGAGGCTCCCTAAGGAAACAACAACAGGGCGCGGGCTCATCCCCCGCCCTGTCCAAATCAGGTACTGCGAAGCCGGAAAGTCGCCTCGCCCATGGCGAGCAGATTGTCGTGTTCGTCAAACACTTCCATGGTGCTGTTATAGATGCGCGAGCCCCCTGCGCGCCGGGTACCGATGCAACGAATCAACCCGTCGCTGGCCTGGCCGGTAAAGGTGGTCGTCATGGACAGGGTGACGGCCTTGCGAATGCTGCGAGGGTCCGCGTTCCATGTCCCCGCACAGGCCCCCGCCACATCCATCAATGTCGCCAGCACCCCACCATGAATGACATTGGCCAGATTGAGATGTCGGGCATCAATATTGAGACCCAACACCGCCCGGCCTTCCTGCCATTCGAGAAAGTGAAAACCGACTTCGGCGGGAAAGCCCGTGGAAAAACGGGCATTGGCAGCGTCCAGGAAAACTCCGTTGTGCGGAGAAACAGCATCCATCGGCAATCCTTCTATTGGTGTATCAGGCCTGGCTACGCCCCTGAACCATCTGCGCCACCTGCCCCACCACATCTTTCAGGCGCGGGCCCAGATTTTCGATCAGGGTACGACGGCTCAACCGCAGCGAAGAGCCACCACAATTGAAAGGCACCACCTGGGCACCCCCATCCAGAATCAGCGGCACAGCCACGCCACTCACATCCCGGTTCCATTCGCCATCGGAAGTACAGAAGCCAAACTCCTCGTATTCCTTGTAGGCCTCTTGCAGGCTGCGTTCTATGGCCGGCCAGTTTGCCGGATCCTGGCTGCGAATCTGTTCGTAATACATTTCCCGCTCTGACGCCGGAGTGGCCGCCAGAAAGGCTCGGCCCAGTGCCGATGTGGCCATCGGGACCCGTGAACCAATATCCAGACGCAGCACCAGAGGACCATTGCCCTGGCACACCTGGATGTAAGTCACCTGCGCGCCGTCCGGGGCACCAATCGCCACCATGCAATCGGTGGCATCGGCCAGCTCCTGCATATAGGGACGCGCCAGATCGCGCACCCCTTCGCTGGCCAGATAGCGATACCCGAGATCGAGCACCCCCGGCCCCAGCCGGTACTTTTCGAGCTGCGGGACATAACGCAGGTAGCCCAGCTGAGTCAGGGTCGCTGTCATTCGCGACACCGTCGGCCGCGGAATACTGGTCCGTTTGGCCAGCTCCGCATTGCCAAGATATTCATCGGAAGGTCCGAAACAGCGCAGGATATCCAGCCCCCGGGCCAACGCTGTGACAAAATTTCGATCCTTGTCGTTACTTCCCACTTCTGCGACCGCTCTACGCATTCTTGTCATTCCTTCAGGCTTCGGGAGTGTGCCGGTTCGTCGGTCCCGTCTTCCGTGCGGGCCATCGATACCTTTTATAGTTGTGTATTAGGCTTAGGGAGCCTCTGAATAACTCCTTGCA
>NZ_AQOQ01000076.1:0-1357 GCF_002888555.1 Alcanivorax sp. MD8A
CCTTTCCTAGAGACAAGGCGCAGCAGATGGGCGCTTCAGGACACGCCCTTCGGGTCTTTCAGGCTGGCCCACACTCGTTGTTGCGCTTCCTTCGAAGGTGAAGAGCCGATGGATGGACATACAACTTCAAAATCGCGCCCCTCTTTACCTTGGCCGAGGGGGCGAACCAGCCTGAAAGACTGAGCACGCAAGGAGTTATTCAGAGGTTCCCTGGTTAATGAAAGCCCCAAACAGTTGGAATGGACTATGCCGGTTTCGTTTGATGGAAAGTTGGTGGTAGCGATCAGTTCGCGAGCCCTGTTTGATCTTTCAGACAGCCACCAGGTTTATCTGGAGCAAGGGCTGGAAGCGTTTCAGGATTATCAGGTAAATCACGAAGAGGATGTGCTGGCCCCGGGCGATGCCTTCCCGCTGGTGCAAAAGCTGCTGGCCATCAATGAGCTGGATGAAGGCAAGGGCAGGGTAGAGGTGATCCTGCTATCGAGAAACAGCTCAGACACTGGTCTGCGCGTGTTCAACTCCATTGAGCATTACGGTTTGCCGATCACCCGTGCTGCCTTTGCCGGGGGGGAAAGTCCCCACCGTTACGTCTCGGCGTTTGGGGCGCATCTGTTTCTTTCCACTGATCCCGGAGATGTTCAGCAAGTCCTGGAAGCCGGCTATGCGGCTGCCACGATTCTCTCGGGCGGCCAGTGCCAACGGCCCGATGGCATTTTACGGATTGCCTTTGATGGCGATGCGGTGCTGTTCTCGGATGAGTCGGAACAGATCTTCCAGAGCGATGGGCTTGAAGCCTTTACCGAAAACGAAAAGCGCTCCGCCAGGCAGCCTATGGATGGCGGGCCTTTCAAGCCGTTTCTGGCGGCGCTGCACCAGCTTCAGAACAGCTTTCCCGTGGAAAGCTGTCCAATCCGCACGGCACTGGTCACAGCCCGCAGCGCTCCGGCCCATGAGCGGGTGGTACGCACATTGCGGGAATGGGATATTCGCCTGGACGAAAGCCTGTTCCTGGGCGGGCTCGCCAAGGGAGATTTCCTGAGAGCCTTCGGCGCCGATGTCTTTTTTGATGATCAGCAGGGGCATTGTGAATCTGCCTCCCAGCACGTTGCCGCAGGTCATGTACCCCATGGTATTGCCAACCGGCGAAAGCAGGAGTAAGGAGCCTCTGAATAACTCATTGCGTGCTCAGTCTTTCAGGCTGGTTCGCCCCCTCGGCCAAGGTAAAGAGGGGCGCGCTTTTGAAGGTCTATGTCCATCCATCGGCTCTTCACCTTCGAAGGAAGCGCAACAACGAGTGCGGGCCAGCCTGGAAGACCCGAAGGGCGGGACCTGGAGCGCACATCTGCTGCGCCTTGCC
>NZ_AQOQ01000077.1:0-1208 GCF_002888555.1 Alcanivorax sp. MD8A
CCGTAGGAGATTCTATGTTGTCCATCCCTTTTATGAGGCTGGGCTAGATACGTAGTCGGAACGGTTCTTCATCAACGCGAAGGCAATACGGACCAGCTTGCGTGCGAGGATGACCAGGGCCTGCGTTTTCGCCAGACCACGGTCGAGATACCCTTGGTAGACCCCCATCCAGCGGGCGCTTTTGCAGGCGGCCATGGCCGCACAGTACAGCAGTCTGCGGGTCTCTGAGTCGCCTTTCTTGGTCAGCTTGCGCTTGCCCGTTCTCGTGCCCGAGTCTTTGACATGGACATCCATTCCCAGGAAGGCCACGAAGGCATCGCTGTTGCGGAAGTCTCCTCGCAGGAAGGCCATGACCAAGGCGTAAGCCGTCAGATCGCCCACGCCTTCCAGCCCTTTGCACCGTTTCACCTGATCACAGAGCCCTGCCTCTCTGACGGTGTTGCGAAGATGCTTCTGAATGAGTGTATCCAGGCTGTTGATCTGTGAAATCAACTTTGTCAGGTTCGCCTTGAGAACCTTTTCGCCACTCAAGCTCTGCTGGATCATGGTTCGTGCCTTGATCAGCGCCGCGCGGCGGCGCAGCAGTGTCTGCAATGTTCGATACGCCTTGGGCGGCGGACTCCAACGGCGTAGATCCTCCTTCTCCCTCTGCAGATGGCGGGCGAGCAGCTGGGCATCAGAGGCGTCTGTTTTGGCTCGACCGCCTGTTCCCTTGCGGTAGCTGCTGAGCCGTGAAGCATCAATGACGTAAATGTGGTGCCCTTTGGCATGGGCCAACTCAATGACCGCCATGTGGTAAGTCCCCGTGGCCTCAATGGCGATCTCACAGGAGCATGGCAGGCTCTTTAGCCAGCGTTTGATGGCTTGGGGTGTATTCTCAATGGTGAGCGTCCTGCCCTGGAAATGAATGACCAACTCGGCCTTGGCGACGTCGATGCCGACGATGGATCTTGCTACTTGCATTGCCACTGAACTGCCCCTTGAGCTAGGTTACACATGCTTGTCGGGGCGCACCTGAACGCTGGCTTGCTGGTATCGTCGGTCTGAGGTGCGACTCAGCCGATGGATTCTTTATCGGCGTATGAATAGGTGCGGGGTGGGGCCAAGTCTCCTACCGTCTGTACCCTTAGGTCAGATGCGTCATTGGTCCCTCCACCCCGGCAAGTCCTGCATCGTTGCAGGAGGGACATTCAAACATACAAGCGTCG
>NZ_AQOQ01000078.1:0-1205 GCF_002888555.1 Alcanivorax sp. MD8A
CGTGGCAAAGGAAAAGTTTGAACGTAATAAACCGCACGTAAACGTAGGCACCATCGGTCACGTTGACCATGGTAAAACCACCCTGACCGCTGCGCTGACTCGCGTATGTGCGGAAGTGTGGGGCGGCTCTGCCGTTGCCTTCGACGGTATCGATAATGCTCCGGAAGAGCGTGAGCGTGGTATTACCATCGCCACCTCCCACGTAGAGTACGATTCCCCGACTCGTCACTACGCCCACGTAGACTGCCCCGGGCACGCTGATTATGTGAAAAACATGATCACCGGTGCGGCCCAGATGGACGGCGCGATCCTGGTATGTTCCGCTGCTGATGGCCCGATGCCTCAGACCCGTGAGCACATCCTGCTGTCCCGTCAGGTAGGCGTACCTTACATCGTTGTGTTCCTGAACAAAGCGGACATGGTTGACGATGAAGAGCTGCTCGAGCTGGTCGAGATGGAAATCCGTGAGCTGCTGAGCGACTACGATTTCCCGGGCGACGACACTCCGATCATCAAGGGTTCTGCCCTGAAGGCTCTGGAAGGCGACACCAGCGACATCGGCATGCCTGCCGTACAGAAGCTGGTAGAGACCCTGGACGAGTACATCCCGGAGCCGGAGCGTGCTGTAGATCAGCCGTTCCTGATGCCGATCGAAGACGTATTCTCCATCTCTGGTCGCGGTACTGTAGTAACCGGCCGTGTAGAGCGTGGCATCATCAAGGTGGGCGAGGAAATCGAGATCGTGGGTATCCACGACACCACCAAGACCACCTGTACCGGTGTTGAAATGTTCCGCAAGCTGCTGGACGAAGGCCGTGCTGGTGAGAACGTTGGTGTTCTGCTGCGTGGTACCAAGCGTGATGAAGTTGAGCGTGGTCAGGTCCTGGCCAAGCCGGGCTCCATCAAGCCGCACACCAAGTTCGTTGCTGAAGTCTACGTACTGAGCAAGGACGAAGGTGGTCGTCACACTCCGTTCTTCAACGGTTACCGTCCGCAGTTCTACTTCCGTACCACCGACGTAACCGGTGCTTGCACCCTGCCGGAAGGTACCGAGATGGTAATGCCGGGCGACAACGTTCAGATGGACGTTGAGCTGATCGCTCCGATCGCCATGGAAGACGGCCTGCGCTTCGCTATCCGCGAAGGTGGCCGTACCGTTGGCGCCGGCGTCGTAGCCAAGATCACCGAGTAATTCGTTACCCGGT
>NZ_AQOQ01000079.1:0-1183 GCF_002888555.1 Alcanivorax sp. MD8A
GCCGCGCCCAATGTCCGGGCGCGGCCTCTGTGGTTGCGGGACAGGCATGCCTCCCCCGCGCAGCTGTTAACTATTAACTATTCACTGTTAACTGCTTTTATTGACCGACTGCTTATAAACAAAACTGGCCATTGCCCGCAGTGGCATCATGCGGATCCAGATGCTTTGCAGGGTAACGGACAGGCCGGGCAGGGCGTAACGCTTACCGGCATTGAGGGCCTTGTAGCCGGCAGCGGCCACCTCTTCCGGGGTGGCGATCTGCGCGGAGACGAATTGGGTGATGCCGCTGGACGACTTGTGTGCGCTTTGGGCGGTATCCAGGAAGGCCGTCTTGGTGGTGCTGGGGCAGAAGCAGGTGACCTGCACACCATAGGGTTTGAGCTCTTCCTGCAGGGAGGCGCTGAGGTTGATCACGAATGCCTTGCTGGCGCTGTAGGCGGCAAAGAAAGGCATCGGGCAGAACCCGGCGAGGGAACCGATGTTCATGATCTTGCCCTGGCCGCGAGCCTTCATTTTGGCGCCTACCAGCATGCAAAGTTTGCTGAGCAGAATATTGTTGAGGGTGAGCATGCGCTCCAGTTTCTGGGTGTCCTGCTCGACGTGCTCGCCCATCATGCCGAAGCCCACGTTGTTGACCAGCACGTCCAGGGTGATGTTTTCCTTGTCTAGCCATTCCACGATGCGCTCGGCGGCATCCGGTTGGGACAGGTCCATCTGCACGCCGTGGTAAACCCCATCACTGCGCTGGGCTTTCAGGTCGTTACCCAGCTGATCCAGTTCGTCCTGCAGCAGGCTGAAGACCACGATATTGTAGCCATCGTTGTTGAACAGCTTGCAGAATTCACGGCCAATGCCGCCGGCGCCGCCGGTGATCAGTACGGTTTTTGTCATTGTTGTGCTCCTGTCAGGCGGCGTCGCCGGGCTGGTCTTTCGGGCCCAGATCAAAGGGGCCAATAATCATGCTGCCAGAGTGTTTGCGGTGGTAAGCCTCGCGGGCTTTCCACACTTTTCCATACCGGTAGAACGGTACGGTGGGGTACAGGTGATGAACCAGGTGGTAGTTCTGGTACATCAGGATCGGGGTCAGCAACCATTCCTTGCCCATGCGCATCAGCGAGGTGGTATTCGGATCCACGTCCTGGCGGCCGGTATGCGGGTAGTGCGGCAGCACCATGAACACCAG
>NZ_AQOQ01000008.1:0-126017 GCF_002888555.1 Alcanivorax sp. MD8A
TGTTAACTGTTAACTGTTAACTGTTAACTATTAACTGCCTTAATCCGTTTTCCAGCGCGTAAACATCTTCTTCACCAGGAAGGGGGTGAGTTTCAGCGAGGCGCTGAGCCACTGGGCAATGCCGCTGGGGAAGACAAACTGCATGGCGTTCTTGAGGCCGTTATAGGTGGCTTGATCGAAGGGATACCAGAAGATATTCCGTTTGGAGGGAAGGATATCCCAGTTGACCACTTTGGCCTGGGTCATCTCTTCCAGCCCTTCGGGGCCGTGGGTGCGGCCGATGCCGGACTGTTTGCCGCCGCCCCAGGGGGTTTCGGACAGGCCATGGGTATAGAGATGATCGTTGACGGTGGTGACCCCGGATTCCAGGCGGGCGGCAATGGCGCGGCCGCGCTTGTTGTCCCGGGTCCAGACGGAGGAGGTCAGTGCAAGGTGGGAATCATTGGCCTTGCGAATGGCTTCCTCTTCATTGGCCACGCGCTGAACTGCAATGACCGGGCCAAAGGTTTCATCGCAGACGGTCAGCATGTCATCAGTGACCTGGGTCAGCAGGGTGGCCGGGAAGAAGTAGCCGTTTTCCACATCGCCGACGGGGCGAGACTGGGCTTCGATTCGGGCCCCCTTGGCGAGAGCATCCTCCACGTGCTGTTGCACGGTACGCAGTTGACCTGCGGTGGTCAGACTACCGATATCCACGTCAAAGCCCTTGCAGCCAACGCCGTGACGCAGCTGTCGGGTCTTGCGGGCCATCAGCTCCACGAAGGCGTCGTAGACCGCGTCTACCACATAGATACGCTCAACGCCGCCACAGCTTTGCCCGGCATTCTGATACCCGCCCCAGGCGGCGCCGTTGGTGGCGCGCTCAAGATCGGCATCTTCCAGCACGATCATGGGATCGTTACCGCCCAGCTCCAGTGACACCGGGGTCAGGGTTTGTGCAGCCTGGGCCATCAGGGTCTTGCCGGCCGGGACACTGCCGGTAAAGAACAGTTTGTTGATCCCGTTCTCGAAGAATCCGGTGGCGACTTTTGAACCGGACCCCACCACGTGGGTGAACAGGCCTTCCGGCAGTTCACCGGCAGCGACGATCTGTTCGATAGCCCGGCCAACCGCCGGCGTGGCGGCTGCCACTTTGAGGATAATGGCGTTACCTGCCATCAGCCCCATGACGATTTCGCCAAAGGGAATGGACAGCGGATAGTTCCAGGGACTGATAATGCCAACCACACCCAGTGGCAGGCGCAACATTTCCGTTCGCTTGTTGAAGAACAGCAAGCTTCCCGGAGCCCGGCGGGAGGCTTTCAGGTGCTTTTCTGCGTTGCGTGCATACCAGTTACAGGCAAGGGCGCAGGGCAGGACTTCTGTGGCCAGGGCGTCGGTCAGGGTCTTGCCGTTGCTCTCACTGACAGTACGGGCCAGATCATCGGCCCGGTCGACAATGTAGCTGCGCATCATCTGGATATGCCGGGCTCGTTCCTTGAACGACTTGGCGGACCAGATCGCCTGGGCTTCGCGGGCACGGGCAATGATGTCTGGCAGGCGTGTCAGGTCGGTTTCGTTAAGCTCGGCCACGGCTTTACCGGTGGCGGGATTGGTATCAACCACAACACCGGGTTGCAGGGTTTCCTGAATGGTCATGGGGTGGGCTCTCTATCATGCGAAGTGCGGACTTCGCCGGGCTGAAAACGGAATCCAAGTACCTTTAGGGAAACACAGAGTAGACAGTGTGGCTAGGGCTGTATGGGCCGTTCTGTCAGGTCTCCGGGGACAATGTCCGGGTCGGTGACGCCTTCTTTCAGGCGTGTGGCCATGCGCTGGAAGGTAAGATCAATGCGCTCGAGAGCGCCGGTGATCTGCAGTTTCTGGGTGTGATTCACTCCGGCCCCTTGCAGGGCTCGCAACAGTTCAGCAGAGCGATTCAAAAACTGGCTGTCGGTCTTGCCCTGGGCGCAAAGTTGATAACCATGGGCCAGCGCATCCTGCCATTGCCCGGCGCACTCACGGACCCTGGGTGAGCTGTTTTCATGCAGGTGACTGTGGATCCAGAGTGATACCTGGCCCAGGTTCAGGCCGGTGAGCCCAAGGTCCGTGAAGTGTCGCCGGGTTTCCGGCAGGGCCTTGTCGCACACGGTCAGCCAGCGCAGGCGGTCGGCCATACGGGCGTTGAACCAGTCCTCCTGTTGCGCACGGGGGCCTTCGGTCACTCGCCTGAGATCATTGGCCGTATGACGAATCAAGCGCCTGCGCAGCCCGGCGCCGTTGGGGGGTGTGATCAGACGGAACATGAGAAACGCGATAAAAATGCCAGCGGTGATGGCCAGCCCGTTGCTGGCGACTCTGGCCACATCAAAATCCATGTCATTACCCGGCTGGACCAGAATGATGTAGGGCGTACAAAAGCCCAGACCGTAGGCGAGCGTTTCTTTCTTGCTGATTGCCAGCAGTGCGACAAACAGGGGGGCTGCCAGCACCATCAAAAGCAGTGGAAAGCTGCCGTTGGCCATGGCCAGTAGCGGCAGGGCGAAAAACAGGCTGATAGGGGTGGCCAGTACCGAGGTGAGGGTTGCCCGCTTGAGTACCAGGTCCGGCTCGGGTAACCGGGCAAACAGAATGGTGAACATCACCGGCATGACCATCAGCATGATCGCCATGGGGCTGGCGGTGCCCACCCAGAGCCCGGCAGCAATCAAAAACACCAGCGCGCTGCGCAGGCCAACGGCGGCGGCCACTTGCCAGTCGCGATAGGGTTTCAATGACGGTGGGCGCAGTTGCATCTCGCGGCTGTGGTACAGGGCACGGTTGGCTTCCAGTGCCAGGATCAGGTCGCTGGTCAGGTTCAGGGCGACCAGATAGAAACGCCGTTGCAGAGCGGGGACCGTGCTGCGTTGCGCTTTACGGGCTGTGCGAAGGGTATGGCGAAGCTGCTGGGCTTCTTCCATGGCTTGCTCGGCGGAGCGGGTTTCTCGCATGCGCAGGAACGACTGCCGCAGTTGTGTCAGGACATCACGGATTTCATCGGTGAGCAGGTCGTCATGATTGCGCATCAGGCGGCCGATCACGCGAATGCGGGCAATCAGGGACAGGGTCTTGTGACACACCATGGTTGCCGCCCTTGCTCGCCCCGGGCCCTGGCTGCCTTCATAGAAAACGGCGGAGCTGTCATCACTCAGGGCAAAGATTTCCTGCAGCAAGCTGTCCACTTGCTGGTGGCGGGTGGCGTGGGTGCCGGCAGGATTAAGCTCCAGCTCCAGATAGGCCAGCGTCTGGTTGAGGGCATTGCGGGCATGATTGCGTAGCAGGCCCGCCACATGGGCTGGCCAGAACAGATTACTGACCAGGGTGGCGCAGGTGGCGCCGAGGATGATCTCGCTGACACGGGCGGTGGCGACATGAAAGATACCAATACTGCTGGTGGCGTGGGGATTGGCTATGGAGATCACCACAATCAGTGTGGCGGTGATGCCGGCCATGGCGAAGCCGTAGATGAAATTGGCCTGACGTAGCCAGGCGGATGCGCCGGCGTTGAGACCGATCCACAGCATCAGACAGACAATGGCCAGCAGAGGGTAGGGCAGTAACCAGGCCAGAATCATCAGCCCGACGGCCCCGCCGACCAGTGTGCCGCCGATCTGGCACAGGCCTTTTTCAATCACCAGTCCGGTTTCCGGCCGAATTTGCAGAAAGACGGCAGAAATCAGAGCCCAGTAGGGGCGTTCCAGTTGCATCAGCATGGCCAGCCACAGGGCCAGTGCCATGGCGAGAATGCCCTTGAGAGCAAACAGCAGTGATTGCCGGTCTGGCGTCAGGATTGTCGCCAGTCGGGAATCAAGGGTCATCGTGTAGTCGCACGGTGGCCGTCATACCTGCAGCGATCAGCAGGTCATCGGGGACCGATTCAAGCTCGATATGGACGGGAATTCGCTGTGCCAGTCGTACCCAGTTAAAGGTTTGTTGTACCTGTGGCAGCAGTTGCTGATCGGTACGGGTGTTGGCATTGGCGATAGCCTGCCCGACGCTGGTGACCTTGCCGTTAAGGGCGTGGGCACCATTCATGAGCACTACGGTGGCAGATTGACCTACATGCACCAGCGGCAGCTTGGTTTCTTCGAAATAGCCGGTCACGTAGAAGCTGTTCTCGCGGACCATGGACAGCACGGGCTCGCCCTGTTTCACAAAGTTGCCTTCCTGAAGCGCCAGATTGGCCACCGTACCGTCGGCAGGAGCGCTGATGCGGGTGCGCTCCAGATTGAGTTTTGCACTCTCCAGTTCGGCTTCGGCCATGGCCATGTTGGCCGCCGCTTGCTGCAGGGCCAGTTGCGTTTGTTCCTGGTCGTTTTGTGTGGCTTGTTCATGTCGCTTCTGCGCGAGCTGGTAACTGGCTTGCTGATAGGCAAGGCGGGCCTCGGCCTGGGAGAGGGCAGCCAGGTAACGTCGGTCGTCGATGCGAAATAGCGGGTCGCCCTTGCGTACTTGCTGGTTGTCGCCCACGGATAGCTCAGCGACCCAGCCCGAAACGTCGGGAGACAGCGTAATGATTTCTGCCCGGACTTTACCGTCCCGGGTCCAGGGGGCATACAGGTAGTAATTCCACACCCAGTTGCCAGCAAGCAGGGCGATGATCACGGCGATGACAGTGATGAGTATGCGTAGACGTTGAGACATCAGCATCTGTGTCCTTAACTCAGCAGGCGCACTGACAGCGCCAGGTAACAGACAAACAGTGACAAATACAGCCAGGCGGCTTTCCAGATTTGTTGGTGCCAGCCGAGCAAGCGCAGTACCCACCAGGTCAGGGCCGTCAGCAATAAGCCAAGCAGTACGAATAACACCATGGGGCTGACCAGCAGGCCTCCCACGGGTATTTCATGCAGCCACATTGTTGTCCCCGGTGATCGATGTTTCACCCATGGTAGCGGATAAAGCGGGGCCGCTGTAGGCGCCCCCGCCGGTATGCGGATGTGTGCGGGTAGCTCGCTATCGGGATCGCGTGCAGGCAAGTTCTCACAGAGGCCAGGTTTCCACTGCCGATCACCTCAAACTGTCGGAGCCAGCCTGCGGGTGATGGGCTTCGAACGGGCGGTGTTGCGTCAGGCGCCGCCCATCAAATTCCCCAGCAACCGGGTATAGATTGCCGTGAGGGTATCCAGTTCGCTGATGCTGGTGTGCTCATCGACCTTGTGGATGGTGGCATTGATGGGGCCGAGTTCTACGACCTGGCTACCTGTGGGTGCGATAAAGCGCCCGTCGCTGGTACCGCCAGCGGTAGACAGTTCGGTTTCTTTGCCGGTGACGTCGCGGATGGCCGTGACGGTGGCATCCACCAGTGCGCCCCGATCGGTAAGGAACGGCTGGCCTGAAAGCGTCCAGGTCAGATCGTAGTCCAGACCATGCTTGTCCAGGATGGCCTCGGTGCGCTCACGAAGGATGGCGTCAGTCAGTTCGGTGGAAAAGCGGAAGTTGAAGATCACTTCGCAGGTACCGGGAATCACATTGGTGGCCCCGGTTCCGGCGTTGATGTTGGAGATCTGGAAACTGGTGGCTGGGAAAAAGTCATTACCCTTGTCCCATTCCGCGGCGGCCAGCTCCGCGAGAGCCGGCGCTGCATCGTGGACCGGGTTGCGTGCCAGATGTGGGTAAGCCACGTGCCCCTGGATTCCTTTGACGATCAGCCGGGCGCCCAGTGAACCCCGGCGGCCGTTCTTGATGACATCCCCCACGGTATTCGTTGAGGAAGGTTCGCCTACCAGGCAGTAGTCGATGTGTTCGTTACGTGCCTGCAGGGTTTCCACCACCTTGACCGTACCGTTGACGGAAGGGCCTTCTTCGTCAGCGGTGATCAGTAGGGCCAGGCTACCTGTGTGATTGGGGTTGGCCGCCACAAAGTCTTCAATGGCCACCATCATGGCGGCAATGGAGCCCTTCATGTCCGCTGTACCGCGCCCGTAGAGCAAGTCGCCTTCCTCGGTCGGGGTGAATGGATCGTATTTCCAGGCGGAGACATCTCCGGTCGGAACCACGTCGGTATGCCCGGCAAAGGCAAACACCGGCGCTTGTGTACCCCGGCGAGCCCACAAGTTGCGGACTTCCTCAAACCACAGGGTTTCGCATTCGAAGCCCAGCGCTTCGAGTTTCTCAATCATCCAGTCCTGACAGCCTTCATCTTCCGGGGTGACGGAGGCGCGACGGATGAGTTCCTTGGTGTAGTCGAGGGTGCGGGACATTAAATTCAGCTCCAGGCCCCAAGCCACAAGCTACAAGCCGGCAAACCCGGAAGGTCTGCTCGTGGCTTGTGACTCGTCGCTTGTCGCTGTTTTAGTTGTGCTTGTGCAGTTCGTCGTTCAGTGCGATGGCGCTTTTGTTGGTGAGGCACTGAACGGCACCGCTGATGGTGTCGCGGCGGAACAGCAGGTCGGACTTCCCGGCCAGATCACGGGCCTTGACGGTGTCGACCAGCTCGCCTTTGTCATCCATCAGTTGGACCTTTGAACCGGCAGTGATGTACAGGCCTGCCTCGACAGTGCAGCGGTCGCCGAGGGGGATGCCGGTGCCCGCATTGGCACCGAGCAGACAGCCTTCACCCAGGGAGATAATGATATTGCCGCCACCGGACAGGGTGCCCATGGTGGAGGCGCCGCCACCGATGTCGGAGCCCTTGCCTACAAATACACCGGCAGAGATTCGGCCTTCGATCATGCCGGGGCCTTCGGTGCCCGCGTTAAAGTTGATGAAACCTTCGTGCATGATGGTGGTGCCTTCGCCAACGTAGGCGCCCAGGCGAACCCGGGAGGTGTCGGCAATACGCACGCCAGCAGGGACCACGTAGTCCGTCATTTTCGGGAATTTGTCCACGCTGTTCACTTCCAGTACCTTGCCATTGAGGCGGGCCATCAGCTGGCGCTCCTGCAGCTCTTCCAGGTCTACCGCACCTTCGTTGGTCCAGGCCACGTTAGGCAGCAGTGGGAACATGCCGGCCAGGTTGACGCCGTGGGGCTTCACCAGACGGTGAGAGATCAAATGCAGCTTGAGGTAGGCTTCCGGGGTGGTGGCCGGCTCGGCATCCGTTTCCAGCACAGTCAGCACCACGGGGCGATCGCTTTCCTGGAACGCTACTGCATAGCTGGCTTCGTGCTCGAAGCCCGCCTCACGCCACTCGCGGGCAATGTGCTGGACCTGACGGTGGGTCAGTTCAATGGCGGCGTTGCCACCCTGGTAGTCCAGCTCTTCACGAATCACCTCTACCAGCTTGGCGTCCGGGTGCAGCGCCGGGTCTGGATAGTAGACTTCCAGCCAGTTGTCGTTACGGTTCTTGGTGCCGCAGCCCAGGGCGATAGCGAAATAGTTGCTCATGATGTCCTCTCATTTCTACGTCGGACGTCCGACGTTTATTTCAAAGTCTGTTGCCACTCGTCGGCATTGAAGCCGGCGGTGATGAAACTGTCGTTTTGCAGAAGCGGGCGTTTGATGACGGACGGGTTCTCCAAGGCCACGGTCACCGCTTTTTCCGTGTTCATTGTGGCCTTGATTCCATCATCGAGTTTGCGCCAGGTGGTGCCGCGCTTGTTGATCACGGTCTCCCAGCCCAGCGCTTCCAGCCATTCACGCAGGCGGTGCTCAGGAACGCCTTCTTTCTTGTAGTCGTGAAAATGGTAGGCAACCTCGTTGTCATCCAGCCATTTCATGGCTTTCTTCATGGTATCGCAGTTCTTGATGCCGAAGATGGTCAGTTCCATGTTCTTTCCTTGTTTGAGCTACAAGCCTCAAGCTGCAAGCCTCAACACGATATGTGCCGCAGTGAGCTTGAGTATTATCGCCGCGTTTCGCTGCAGTGAATGTGCGCGGAGAGGGCGTTAGGGGATCCCGCTGCCTTTAAGCGCGTTGCAGCTTGAAGCTTGAAACTCACAATGTATCCAGCAATGCCTTGATGCGTTTAGCACCCTCGATGCATTCTTCCAGCGGTGCCACCAGTGCCATTCTTATCCGCTTTTCCCCCGGGTTCTTGCCATTGACGGTGCGGGACAGGTAGCGGCCGGGAAGCACGGTGACGTTTTGTTCTGCCTGTAGCCGTTTGGCGAAATCCTCATCGCTGATAGGCGTTTTGGGCCACAGATAAAAGCCGGCCGCCGGGGCGCTAACCTTAAGGGGGCCACCGAGAATGTCCAGCACGGCATCGAATTTTTCCCGGTAGAGGGCGCGGTTTTGCTCAACATGGGCTTCGTCATTCCAGGCGGCAATACTGGCCAGCTGGTGATGAATCGGCATGGCGCAGCCGTGGTAGGTCCGATAGCGGAGAAAGCGCTTGAGCACTTCGCTGTCGCCGGCCGCAAAGCCCGAGCGCAGCCCCGGGAGGTTGGAGCGTTTGGACAGGGAATGAAAGACCACGCAGCGGCGGTAGTCGTGACGGCCCATTTCTGCACAGGCTTCCAGCAGCCCGGTGGGCGGCTTGTCACGGTAGATTTCCGAGTAACACTCATCCGAGGCGATCACAAAATCGTATTTGTCCGCCAGCTGTATCAGTGCTTTCAGTTGTGCCTTGCTGAGGGTCGCCCCGGTTGGGTTACCCGGCGTGCAGATAAACAGCAGCTGGGTTCGGGTCCAGGTGTCTTCGCTGACGGCATCAAAGTCAGGCTGCATACCCGTGCTGTCGGTGCACGGCAGGTACATGGGTTCGCCGCCAGCCAGCAGGGTGGCACCTTCGTAAATCTGATAGAACGGATTGGGCATCAGCACCAGCGGCTGCCGCTGGCGGTCGATCACTGCCTGAGTGAAGGCAAACAGTGCTTCCCGGGTGCCGTTCACCGGTAGCACCTGGCTGGCGGCATCCACTTGCTTCAGATGAAAGCGACGGGTTAGCCATTGGCCAATGGCTTCACTCAGCTCGGGAATGCCAGCGGTAGTGGGGTAGTTCGAGAGCCTGTGTGTGTTGTCCTTGAGGACTTGCTGCACAAAATCCGGCGAAGGGTGTTTCGGCTCTCCAATGGAAAGTGCAATCGGGCTCTTGTCAGAGGCAGGCAGGCCGCTGAACAGCGTTTTCAGTTTTTCAAACGGGTAGGGGTGCAACCGTTCAAGATCTGGATTCATGGTTTACTGTTTTCCGTTGTTCTTGTCGTCGAGCTCGCGGGTCAGGGCTTCCTGAAGTTCCAGGCAAAGCGCCGGGTCAGATACCGGTTCACCGTCGAGATCGGTAATAAAGAAGACGTCTTCCGCCCGTTCGCCGAGGGTGGCAATGCGGGCATTTTGCACCAACAGTTCGAAACGCATGAAAATGCGGCCGATGTGGGCGAGCAGACCGGGGCGGTCCAGGGTATGAATGTCCACGGCGGTGCGGTCGTTGACGATGTCGTTGCTGATGAGTACCTGGGTGGGGACATCAAAATGCTTGTTGCGGCGAGGCATCCGCCGGCTGACGGTACTGGCGAAGCGCTCCGGGTATTTCAGGGTTTCCGTCAGCGTCTTGCGAATCTGTTCGATACGGGCCCAGTCTTCGCCGATGGGCGTGCCGTGCTCATCCAGAACGATATAGGTATCCAGACTGAAACCGTCGGCACTGGTGATAATGCGGGCATCCATGATGGTCAGCCCAAGGGAATCGAGCGCATTCACCGTGGCACTAAACAGGTTGCGGGTGTCGGGGGTGTAAATAAAGATCTGTGAGCCACCTGCCAGCACGCTCTGGCTGGATTCGCGGATCAACACCAGCGGGTCGTTGGGGTCATCCCGGTCCAGCAGTGCTTCGGTGTGCCAGGCGATATCCCGTGGCGTTTCACGCAGAAAATATTCGTCACCGATGTTGGCCCACAGGGTTTCGATTTCCGCTGCATCATGATCCTGACCGGTCAGTAGTCGCATGGCCACATCGCGGGTTTCGTCAATCCAGTCCTGCTTCTCTACCGGGTTATTCAGGCCCCGCCGCAGTGCGCGCTTGGTTTCGGTGTACAGCTGACGGAGCAGCGAGGCGCGCCAGGAATTCCAGAGCGTCGGGTTGGTGGCATTGATATCTGCCACGGTAAGCACGTAGAGATAATCCAGATGCACCAGATCGCCCACCTTGCGGGCGAATTCGTAGACCACGTCCGGGTCGGAAATGTCCTTGCGTTGTGCCGTCACACTCATCATCAGGTGGCTTTTGACCAGCCAGGCCACCAGCTTGCCGTCCCAGGCACTCAGGCCATGGCGCTGGCAGAAGTCGATGGCATCCACCGCGCCGAGTTCAGAGTGGTCGCCACCGCGGCCCTTGGCAATGTCATGATACAGGCCTGCTGCGTAAAGCAGCTCCGGCTTGGGCAGTCGGTAGAACACTTCGCTGGCCAGCGGAAATTCGTCGCGCAGGTCCTCATAGCGCAACCGGCGCATATTTTTGATCACCAGCAGGGTGTGCGCATCGACCGTATAAATATGGAACAGGTCGTATTGCATCATGCCGATGATGCCGCCGAATTCCGGCAGGTATTTGCCGAGAATGCCGTAGCGTTTCATGCGCCGAAGTTGTGAAAACAGGGCATGAGGGCTTCGCAGAAGCTGCATGAACAAACCGGTATTGACCGGATTGTTGCGGAATGCCTCGTCAATCTGTCGCCGGTTGTAGATCAGGGCCCGAACAGTGGACGCCCGGATACCTTTCAGGTCCGGGTTTTGAGCCATCAGGACAAAGGTTTCGAGCAGGGCCGAGGGGCTCTTTTCGAAGACGTCGTCACTGGTGATTTCCAGGTAATCGTTACGGACCTGAAAACGACGGTTCAGGGGGCGGACCTTTTCGGGGTCGTCGCAGCGCAGGATCACCTCATCGAAAAGCTGCAGCAGCATTTCGTTGAGCACCGACATGGCCAGCGCCACGCGATAAAAGCCTTTCATGAAATGTTCGACGGCCAGATTGGCGCTGGAATCTTCATGGCCCAGGCGGTCGGCGAGCTGGCGTTGGTGATCGAACAGCAGGCGGTTTTCACTTCGCCCGGTCAGGACGTGTAGCTGCCAGCGAACTTCCCAGAGGTAGTCCAGGCATTTGCGCAGCACGGCGTATTCTTCCTTGGTCAGGAACCCGGCATCGACCAGGGCTTCAAGGCTGTCTGCATTGAAATGACGTTTGGCGACCCAGGCAATCATCTGTATGTCGCGCAGGCCTCCCGGGGCATTCTTGAGATCCGGCTCCAGATTGTATTCGGTGTCATTGAAGCGCTTGTGGCGGGCAACCTGCTCCTCCCACTTGGCGGCAAAGAAGGCGGCGGAGTCCCACATGTGCTCCGGGCCGGTTCGCACTTCCAGTTGCTCGCGCAGACGGTCTTCCCCGGCCAGGGTGCGGGCTTCCATGATATTGGTGGCTACAGTGATGTCGTCACGAGCCAGATCCACGCATTCGTCCAGGGTGCGCACCGCATGGCCAATTTCAAGGCCGATATCCCACAGGAAAGCGACAAAACGTTCCAGGCAGTCACACACAGACTGTTCGGGGGTGTCTGCGAGTAACACCAGCAGGTCTACATCGGAGCAGGGGTGTAACTCTCCACGGCCGTAGCCGCCAACGGCAACGAGGGCTACATCGTCGCGCTGCGCCAGCCCGAACAGGGCCCAGGCGCCCACCATGACCTGATCCACCAGTTGGGAGCGGGCATGCACCAGATCGGTAATGTCGGCGACCTCAAAGGCCTGATTGAGTCGCTCCTGACCTTGTTCCAGATACTGGCGGGCATATTGGCCGGGCTGGGCGCTTTCCTGCAGGGCGTCCAGTAGTTGTTGCTGGGTCAGTGCCGGTGAAAGCTGCATGGAGATCCTGTGTGGTTGGGCTGGCGGGCAGCGGTACTGTGTAAATGCAGGTACCGTGCCGCTCGCCAGCTGCAGGCGTCAGTAAAGGTCGTTTTCTTCGTTGCGGGCGGTCAGCACCTGGTAACCGTCGGCAGTGACGGCGATGGTGTGTTCCCACTGGGCGGAGAGCTTGCGGTCCTTGGTGACCACCGTCCAGCCATCGGGCAACAGTTTGTTGGCGGCCTTGCCGGCGTTGATCATGGGTTCAATGGTAAAGACCATGCCTTCTTGCAGTTCCAGCCCGGTATCGGGCTTGCCGTAATGCAATACCTGGGGTTCCTCATGGAAGCCTTCGCCAATGCCGTGGCCACAGTACTCGCGAACCACCGAGAAACGCTCGCCTTCAGCCATCTTCTGGATTCGGTGCCCGATATCGCCCAGCCGCACGCCCGGCTTGACCATGCGAATGCCCGCCATCATGCATTCACGGGTAGTGTCGACCAGTCGGCGCGCCAGCACGGAGGGCTCGCCGACAAAGAACATCTTGGACGTGTCGCCATGCCAGCCATCTTTGATGACGGTGACATCAATATTGATGATATCGCCGCTTTTCAGGGCCTTGCGGTCGTTGGGGATGCCGTGGCAGACCACGTGGTTGACCGAGGTACAAATGGACTTGGGAAAACCCCGGTAACCCAGGCAGGCAGGGATGGCATGCTGCTTGTTGACGATATGGTCATGGCAGATGCGGTCCAGTTCCTCGGTGGTGACCCCCGGTTTGACGTGCTCGCCGATCATTTCAAGGACTTCAGCGGCCAGCTTGCCCGCTTCGCGCATTTTGGCGATCTGTTCGGGGGTTTTGATGACGACATTCATGAGACTTGGAGAAACTCCTGCGTTTTCAGTGTGTTGGGCAGTTTGCGGTGGGGCGCCTTCAGGCCCCAATGGCGCCTTTGGCGTTGCCTGACCGGGGCGGCTGTGGTATAAAGCGCGCGCTTTCCTGCACCAGCGGTAACGGTCACGCATTGTAACCGCCGGAATCAGGGAAGGAAATCACACATGCCCCGACACATAGCCCTGGGTGCCTGAAATTTCCCTATGGAAGCAACAGGTTGGGTTTATGCGGGGGCGTGGAGGCCTAACCCAAAGTGGAGTATTAACAATGTCCAGCGTAACTATGCGCGATATGCTGAAGGCCGGTGTGCACTTCGGCCACCAGACCCGTTACTGGAACCCGAAGATGAACACCTACATCTTTGGCGCCCGTAACAAGATTCACATCATCAATCTGGAAAAGACCCTGCCTCTGTTCAACGACGCCATGTCGTTCCTGAACAAGCTGGCTGCCAGCAACAACAAGATTCTGTTCGTAGGCACCAAGCGTGCCGCGCAGAAGGCGGTTCGTGAAGAAGCCCTTCGTGCCGGTATGCCCTACGTCGATCACCGTTGGTTGGGCGGCATGCTCACCAACTGGAAAACCATTCGTCAGTCCATCAAGCGTTATCGTGACCTGGAAGCACAATCCCAGGACGGTACCTTTGACAAGCTGACCAAAAAAGAAGCGCTGATGCGCAAGCGTGAGATGGACAAGCTCGAGCGTTCCATCGGCGGTATCAAGGACATGGGCGGTCTGCCCGATGCCCTGTTCGTGATCGACGTTGATCACGAAGACATCGCGCTGCAGGAAGCCCGCAAACTGGGTATTCCGGTTGTTGCCGTTGTCGATACCAACTCCAACCCGGATGGCGTTGATTACGTGATCCCGGGTAACGATGACGCCATCCGCGCCATCCAGCTGTACGTGAAAGCGGCAGCTGACACCATTCTGGAAGGCAAGCAGTACGCCCAGACCCAGGGTGGCGGTGAAAGCGAATTCGTCGAGGTAGAAGACGAAGCTGAAGGCGAAAAAGCCGAAGGCTGATCTGTCCGGGCAGGCGCGAGCCTGCCCGTCTTACCGAAACTAACAGGTTTGAGAGGATAATCATGGCTGCTGTAACTGCTGCAATGGTTAAAGAGCTTCGCGAGCGTACCGGTCTTGGCATGATGGAGTGCAAGAAGGCGCTGGTAGAAGCCGATGGCGATATCGAGCTGGCCATCGAAGAGATGCGCAAATCCGGCCAGGCCAAAGCGGCCAAGAAAGCCGGTCGTACCGCTGCCGAAGGCGCGGTTGTTGTTGCTACCAGCGATGACAACAAGACTGCCGTAATGGTAGAGATCAACTCCGAAACCGATTTCGTTGCCCGTGACGACAACTTCCTTGGCTTTGCCAACAAGGTGGCTGCGGCTGCCCTGGCTGCCGGTGAAACCGATGCGGCCAAGATCGCTGAGCTGAAGCTGGAAGATGGCGCGACTGTCGAAGAGACTCGTCAGGCGCTGGTTCAGAAAATCGGTGAAAACATCCAGGTTCGTCGTGCTGCCAAGCTGCAGGCCGAAGGCGCTATTGGTGCCTACGTTCACGGCGGCAAAATCGGCGTTCTGGTTTCCCTGAACGGTGGTGACGCCGAGCTGGGTAAAGATGTTGCCATGCACGTGGCTGCGGTTAACCCGATGGTGGTTAGCGGCGATCAGGTACCGGCTGAGGTTCTCGAGAAAGAGAAAGAAATCATCCGTGCCCAGCCTGACATGGAAGGCAAGCCGGCTGAGATCGTCGAGAAAATGCTGGGCGGTCGTATCAACAAGTTCCTGAAGGAAGTGAGCCTGCTGGATCAGCCCTTCGTTAAGGATCCGAATACCTCTGTTGGTGCCCTGGTGAAGGGTGCTGGTGCCGAAATCGCCGCGTTTGAGCGTCTAGTGGTGGGTGAAGGTATCGAGAAAGAAGAAGTCGATTTCGCTGCTGAGGTTCAGGCTGCGGCCAAGGGCTGAGGTTAGCGTCATTCGATGCTGAAAACGCCTTGCTGGATTACCAGCAGGGCGTTTTTTTCGCCTGTCGGCCGGGTGCGGGCAGGGGAAATGAGGAAAGTGCTTGCAACCACCGTGCTTGGCGGTAGCCTGCTAGCAGGGTGGAAAACGAGGCCGGTAACGGCAGTCACATTTGGATGATGGCGGGTTTTCATGAGTGGCGGAGAGTTAGAAATGCCGACAAACAAGGAGCGCTCGCCGCGCTACAACCGTATTTTGCTGAAGCTTAGCGGTGAAGCGCTGGCGGGAGAAGAAGGATTCGGGATTGACCCGAAGGTGCTGGACGCGATTTCGCTGGAAATCGGCCAGCTGGTTGGCATTGGTGTGCAGGTTGGCCTGGTGGTCGGTGGTGGCAACCTGTTCCGCGGCGCGGCCTTGCAGAGTGCGGGCCTGGACCGGGTGGCCGGTGATCATATGGGGATGCTGGCCACCGTAATGAACGGCCTGGCCCTGCGTGATGCGCTTGAACGCTCGAACATCCGCACCCGCCTGATGTCCGCGATCCCCATGAGCGGGGTGGTGGAGCACTACGACCACCGCAACGCAAACCGCCACCTCAAAAATGGTGAAGTGGTGATTTTCTGTGCGGGTACGGGCAATCCGTTTTTCACAACTGACTCAGCGGCTTGCCTGCGCGGCATCGAAATCAATGCCGATGTAGTGCTTAAGGCGACCAAGGTAGATGGCGTCTATAATGATGATCCGGCCAAGAACCCGGATGCGGTCAAATATGACGTATTGACCTACGACGAAGTGCTGGATAAAAAACTGGGCGTCATGGATCTCACGGCCATTTGCCTGTGTCGTGACCACTCCATGCCGCTGCGTGTGTTTGACATGAACAAGAAGGGTGCCTTGCTCAATCTGATGCTGGGCGAGAACGAAGGCACCCTGGTAGAAGCTGCGGAATAAGCAGCACCTGTACAGAAGGTGAGGAACTACGGTGATTGACGATATTCGCAAAGATGCGGAATCCCGCATGAAGAAGAGCCTGGACGCCCTGGATACGGCCATGAAGCGTATCCGTACCGGCCGTGCGCACCCCAGTCTGCTGGATAACATTACGGTGGATTACTACGGTGCCGAAACCCCGCTGAAGCAGCTGGGCAACATTTCCGTGGAAGAAGGGCGTACCTTGACCGTGTCGCCGTTCGACAAGACGCTGATCCCGCAGATCGAGAAAGCCATCATGGTGTCGGATCTGGGGCTTAACCCGTCCACGTCCGGCGATCTGATCCGGCTGCCGCTGCCGCCGTTGACCGAGGAAACCCGCCGGGATCTCGTGAAAGTGGTTCGCGCAGAAGCGGAGCAGGCACGAGTCTCCATCCGTAACATCCGCCGTGATGCCAACAGCGACCTGAAAGAGCTGCTCAAAGAGAAGGAAATCTCTGAAGATGAGCAGCGTCGTGGCGAAGAGCAGATTCAACAGCTCACCGACAAGATGGTGGCGGAAGTCGAGAAAGTCCTGAAAGAGAAAGAAGAAGAATTGATGACCGTTTGAGTCATGGGTTCAGATAACCGTTGTACCTGCGGGCTGCGTGTCAGCCCGCTTTTATTTTTGGATGCAGTATGGCCAGTGACCAGCCCCAATCCGGCGCGCCAGATATCGATTCGCATCAGGGCGTGATTCCCCGTCATGTGGCCATCATCATGGATGGCAATAACCGCTGGGCTCGCAAACGCGGCCTGCCGGGTGAAGAGGGGCACCGGGCCGGTGAGCAGGCGGTACAAACCATTATCCGCCAGGCGGCAACCCGGGGTGTTGAGGCCCTGACACTGTTTGCGTTCAGCTCGGAGAACTGGCGTCGCCCCCAGGCCGAGGTGAATCATCTCATGGCCCTGTTCCTGAAGGCGTTGGGTGGCCGGGTGGACGAGCTGCACGGCAATGACGTGCGGATTCGTTTTATCGGCGATCGAAGTGCTTTTTCCGGGGACCTTCAGGCCGGGATGCGTGAGGCCGAAGAGAAAACCGCAACCAATCAGCGCATGACGGTATGCATTGCTGTCAATTACGGCGGGCAGTGGGACATTACCCAGGCGGCCCGGCAGCTGGCCTCACAGGTTGCGGCTGGTGAGCTACAGCCTGAGGCGATTACGGATGAGCTGTTGGGCTCCCATATTTCCATGGCGGACCTGCCGCTTCCTGATTTGCTGATCCGCACGGGTGGTGACCAGCGCATCAGCAACTTTCTGCTTTGGCAACTGGCCTATAGTGAGCTGTGTTTTTCACCGCTGTTGTGGCCTGATTTCGATGCGCAAGCCTTTGACGCCGCACTGCAGGATTATGCCGGCCGTCAGCGCCGTTTTGGCCGCTCCGGTGAGGAAGTGGCCAGCCTGAAAGGAGAACAATAATGCTCAAACAGCGGGTGATCACCGCGCTGGTGTTGCTGCCCATCGTACTGGGCGCGGTCTTCGGTCTCGACCGGCTTCCCTTTGCTATTGTCGCCGGGCTTTTCTTTGCGGTTGCGGGCTGGGAATGGTCTGCCCTGATGGGCAAGGTTGGACTGGTGTTTCGGTTACTGTGGACCGCTGTTCTGGTCCTTGCCATGGCGGCCGCTGAATTCTGGCAGCCAGCCTGGTTGCTGAATGCGATGCCGGTGTGGTGGGTATTGGCATTGGTGCTGGTGGTGGGGTACCCGGGCAATGCAGGGTTCTGGTATCGCCCCTGGCTGATGGCGCCTGTTGGCTTGCTGCTGCTGGTGCCCTCATGGGGCGCGGTTGTGCAACTTCAGGCCGCCGGCGCGCTAGGGTTGGCCGGGCCATATGCATTACTGTTTATTCTGCTATGGGTGTGGGCTGCGGATACTGGTGCCTACTTTGCTGGCCGGGCCATGGGCAAGCACAAGCTGGCGCCACTGGTGAGCCCGGGCAAGACCATTGAAGGCTTGATCGGTGGTGTGGCTCTGGCGTTGCTGGTTGTGGCCGGGGTGTTTGCGACAGGGCTGCTGGAGGCCAATCTGGTTCCCTTGATGGCGGTGGCGCTGATGACGGTGCTGGCGTCCGCTCTGGGTGACTTGTTTGAAAGCATGGTCAAGCGTCAGCGTGGTTTCAAGGATAGTGGCACCATTCTGCCTGGCCACGGAGGCATGCTCGACCGTATCGACAGTGTGACGGCGGCCATGCCCATCGCGCTTGCCGGATTTAACTGGTTCGGGCTGCCGGGAGGCAGTTTGTGACACAGCACATTACGGTGCTGGGTGCCACGGGCAGTATTGGCCAGCAGACGCTGGACGTGGTGGCCCGGCACCCTGACCGCTATCGTATTTTTGCCCTGACTGCGGCCACCCGCTGGCGGCGTTTGGCAGAACAATGTCTGGCCAGTGGCGCCCGTTATGCGGCCATGACAGACCCTGTAGCGGCAGAGCAGCTGCGGAACCATCTACAGGCAGTCGGGTCGGATACAGAGGTGCTGGCCGGCGAAGAAGCCCTGATGGCGCTTGCCGCTCATGAGCAGGCAGATACTGTTGTTGCTGCAATTGTTGGTGCAGCAGGGGTCAGGCCCACTCTTGCGGCGGTAGAGAAGGGCAAGCGGGTATTGCTGGCCAACAAGGAAGCCCTGGTGGTTACCGGTTCTCTCTTCATGGATGCGGTAAAGCGCCACGGCGCGACCCTGTTACCGCTGGACTCCGAGCACAACGCCATTTTTCAGTGCTTGCCGGAGGGCGGCGTGGATGGCGGGGTGGAGCGGTTGTTGCTGACCGCCTCTGGCGGGCCCTTTCGTACCTTTACGTCGCAGCAGCTGGCGCAAGTCACCCCGGCGATGGCGGTCAAGCATCCTAACTGGGATATGGGGCCGAAGATTTCGGTGGATTCCGCTACCCTGATGAACAAGGGGCTGGAGTTTATCGAGGCTTGCTGGCTGTTTGATGTCACGCCTGAACAGATTGAGGTGGTAGTGCACCCGCAAAGTGTGGTGCATTCCATGGTCGCTTACCGGGATGGGTCCGTGCTGGCGCAGATGGGGACACCCGATATGCGTACTCCCATTGCCTGTGGGTTGTCCTGGCCTGAGCGGGTGGAATCCGGGGCACAACGACTGGACTTTACCCGGCTCGCCGGGCTGGATTTTGAAGCGCCAGATACAGCGCGTTTCCCTTGCCTTTCACTGGCCCGGGCGGCCATGGAGAGCGGTGGCACGGCAACTGCCGTGTTGAATGCGGCCAACGAAGAAGCGGTGGCGGCCTTCCTGGCCGGCAAACTGGATTTTATGGGTATTCCCGCGGTGGTGGAGCAGGCGCTGGAGCGCCAGGCAGCACCCGTTTGCGGGGATGTGGATGCGGTGATGGAGATTGATCGTCAGGCCCGCGGGTTGGCGGGGCGATTGATTGAGGAGCGCGGATGCTGACGGTTCTGGCTTTTGTCGTCACCATCGTCATTATTGTGGCCTTCCATGAGTGGGGCCACTTTCTTGCCATGCGCGCCTTTGGTGTGCGCGTGCTGACCTTTTCTGTGGGTTTTGGCCCCAAGATCTTGCGTTTTACCGACAAGAAGGGCACCGAGTGGGTGATCAGTGCCATCCCGCTTGGGGGTTACGTAAAACCGTTGGATGCCCGGGAAGATGAAACCGCCGAGGGCGATGCCGGTGAGTTTTCTTCCAAGCCTGCCTGGCAACGCGTGATTACCTATGCGGCCGGGCCGGTGTTCAACTTTATTCTCGCGGTTTTGATCTATTGGGTGCTGTTGGCCAGTTACGGCCAGAGTGGCATGCGCGCGGTTGTCGGCCCGGTTGAGCCCGGCTCTGTCGCCGAGCAGGCCGGTTTTCAGCCGGGGGACACCATCGAGTCTGTGGGTGAGGTGTCGTTGCGCGGCTGGCAACCGTTCTACTACGAAATGATTCAGCATCTGGGCGAACCTGAGCCGCTGGCCGTGACGGTGACGACGGCGAAGGGGCAGAAACAGGTGCGTGAACTGGATATCTCACCCTGGACAGCGGACCTGGAAACGCCGCCGCTGGAAGCGCTGGGTATCCGCCAGGCGGTGTTGATAGGGGAGATCCTTGAAGACGGTGCAGCGGATCAGGCAGGCTTGCGCAGCGACGATCTTGTCCTTGCACTGCAAGGTGAGCCCGTCACGGGCTGGAAGCCCTGGCAGGAAACCATCATGGCCGCGCCTGGTGAGGCTCTGACCCTGCAAGTGCTGCGTGAGGGCCGGGCCGTCGCGCTGACGGTGGTGCCTCAGGCTGTGACCGAGCAGGGGCGGACCTTTGGCCGAATCGGTGTGGGTCCAGGCGGCATTTATCAGGAAGAGTTCAGCCTGTTAACGGCGATTCCCGGTTCCCTGGCCCGTTTTGGGGAGCAGGTGGATGTGGTCTGGGCAAGCCTGGTGAAATTGGTGACCGGCAAACTGTCTCTGGACAATATTGGCGGGCCGATCACCATTGCAGAAGTGGCCGGAGAGAGTGCGGCTTACGGCATGGCCAGTTTTCTGGCATTACTGGCTTATCTGAGCATTACTCTCGGTGTTATCAACCTGCTGCCGGTGCCGATGTTGGATGGTGGCTGGATTTTCTTTGGAATCATTGAAATGATTCGCGGTCGCAGTTTACCTGAGCGCTTTTTGCTGGCCGCTCAGGGTGTTGGGCTGACACTGGTGATTAGCTTCATGGTATTGGCGATCTACAACGACTTGGTGAAGCAGTTTTCATGAGATTTGGGGACTTCCTGATTCGTCTCTTTAAAGGGACGGTGGCAATGGCATGCCTACTGATGGCGCCATGGGTAAATGCGCAAGATCAATTGCCGTTTCGCGTACACGATATCCGGGTAGAGGGGCTACAGCGCCTGCCCGTGGAGCGTGTCTATTCCGAATTGCCGATTCAAGCGGGCGATACCGTCGACCGCGATGACGTGGTGAATGCGGTGCAGGCCCTGTTTGCCTCTGGCAATTTCGAAGATGTGCAGCTGGGGCGAGATGGTGATGATCTGGTAGTGGTGGTCGCCGAACGGCCCAGCATTGCCAAGATCGAGCTTTCTGGTAACAAGTCCATTGACGAAGAAAACCTTCGCAAGGGGCTCACCGAGGCCGGGCTTGCCGAAGGTGAGGTGTTTCAGCGCTCAACCCTGCAGGCCATTGCCGGCGAACTGGAGCGTCAATATGTGAGTCAGGGCCGCTATGGCGCTGACATCAAGACAGAATCCGTGGCACTGCCCCGTAACCGGGTTGCTCTCAAAATCGAGATTTATGAGGGTAAGGCGGCGCGAATTCGTGACATCAACATCGTTGGTAACCAGTTGTTTGATGATGAAGAGCTGCTCAAGGACTTTGAGCTGCATTCCACGGGCTTCTGGTCATTCATCAAGGGCGATGACAAATATTCCCGCGAGAAGCTGAGTGGGGATCTTGAACGTCTGTCTTCCTATTATCTCGACCGTGGTTACATCAACTTCTCGATTGAATCCACCCAGGTTTCCGTAACGCCTGACCGCCGTAGCGTGTTTATCACTGTCAACGTGGCAGAAGGCGAGCAGTACACGGTTAACGAAGTGAACCTGGCGGGCGATCTGGTGGTGGATGAGGACCAGTTGAAGCCGCTGATTATCGTCAAGAAGGGCCAGGTCTTCAGCCAGCAGTTGCTGACCTACACCAACGACCTGATCAAGCGCCGACTGGGTAACGAGGGGTATACCTTCGCCGAGGTGAAGGGCAGGGACCACAACCCGGACGATGAAAACCGTACCGTAGACGTGACCTTCTACGTGGACCCGGGCCGCAAGGTGTATGTCCGCCGGATCAACTTCTCTGGCAACGCGAAGACGGAAGATGAAGTTCTGCGTCGGGAGTTACGTCAGTTCGAGAAGGCGCCGGCGAATACCTCACTGGTGGATCTCTCCCGGCAACGGCTCCAGCGCCTTGGGTATTTCAGTGTAGTGCAAGCGGATACGCCGCGGGTGCCGAATTCAGATGATCTGGTCGATGTGGACTACCAGGTCGAAGAGCAACCCTCGGGCTCCATTGGCGCCAATGTGGGTTATTCCGATGCGTCCGGGTTTATCTTTGGCGCTAACGTTACCCAGAATAACTGGCGCGGTAGCGGTAACCGGGTCTCCTTTGCCCTGAGCCGTTCTGATATCCGTGATTCCTACAGCTTCTCGCATTACAACCCGTACTACACGCTGGATGGGGTAAGTCGGGGCTTCAGCCTGTTCTATTCTGAAATCGATTTTGATGAGACCACGGTGGCATCCTATGCCGCAGATCGTCTGGGGGGCTCGGTCACCTTTGGCTACCCGATCTCTGAATATTCCCGGTTGAGCTTTGGTGGCACCTACGAGCGCACTGATATCACCACCGGCGACTTCGTGGCGGTCGATATCTACAACTTCCTGATCAAGGAAGGCACCCAGTTCGACGAATACAAGTTCAATGCCTCGGTTTCGACCAGTACGCTGAACCGCGGGATTCTTCCCGACCGGGGCTGGTCCAGCACCCTTGGTCTGGAAGTGGCGGTGCCTGGCTCGGATTATGGCTTCTACCGGGTCAACTGGACCGGGCAAAAGTACTTCCCGATCAGCCAGAACTGGACCTTGCGGGCCCGTTCGGACATTGCCTACGGTGATGGCTATGGTGATGACGAAGTGCTGCCATTCTTCGAGAACTACTATTCGGGCGGCATCGGCTCGGTGCGTGGCTATGAGTCCCGCTCGCTGGGGCCCCGTTCAGAAGGGCTTAGCTACTTCCTGAATGGCACCACAGACCCGGACCCGGATCCGATCGGGGGTAACCTGCTGACGGAGGCCAGCCTTGAGCTGATTTTCCCAACGCCTTTTGCCCCGGAATCCCGTAGTGTGAGAACCTTCCTGTTCGTTGACGCGGGTAACGTGTTTGAAACCGAACGTGATGATATTTTTGCGGACTTCGAGCCGCAGGACATTCGTACTTCTGCCGGTATCGGCCTGAGCTGGCTGACGGCCATTGGTCCGTTGAGCTTTAACCTCGCCAAGGCGCTCAATGACCAGCCAGGCGACGACACAGAAGTATTCCAGTTTTCTTTGGGACAGACTTTCTAGGAGTTTAATAATGATGAAAAAATGCCTGATCGCTTTTGCCATGCTGCTACCCACTCTGGCGATTGCCGAAACCAGCATCGGTATTGTTTACCCGCTTAAAGCCTTGCAGGAAACGGCTCTGGTCAAGGAGCGCATGTCTGCCCTTGAGAGTGAGCTGGGTGCCGATGAAGAAAAGCTCAAGAAGCTTGGCAAGGAAGTGCAGGACCTGCGCAGCAAGCTGGAGAAGGAAGGCATGACCATGTCTGCTGACCAGCAGGAAGAGCTGCGCACCAAGGGCCAGCAGAAAATGATCGAGATCCAGTCCTTGCAGCGTAAGTTGCAGAGCCGTGCCCAGGCCACTGAGCGTGAAGTGATGGAAGAGATGGGGCCCAAGTTCCAGGAAGCCATTGAGCAGGTGGCCAAGAAGCAGAAGCTGGATCTGGTGCTGAATGCCCAGGCGGCAGTGTATGTCGGTGATGATGCGGTTGATGTGACCGACGCGGTTCGTGACCAACTGAACAAGATGAAATAATGCTGACTCTCGGCAAACTGGCTGAAGTACTGGGTGCCGAGCTGGTCGGAAATGCCGATCAGCCAGTGGATGGGCTGGGAACAATCCAGTCCGCCACGTCCACACAGCTGGCTTTTCTGGCGAACCCGCGTTACCGCAGTTTCATGGAGCAGACGGCTGCGGCGGCAGTGCTGATTACCGAAGATCAGAAAGCGTTCTGTCCGGTAGCAGCATTGATCGTCAAGGATCCTTACCTGTGTTTCGCCAAAGCCAGTGCCCTTTTTGACAACGCCCCAAATCCGGCCGCAGGCATTCATGGCTCTGCGGTGATTGATCCGTCTGCACGGGTGGATGCGTCCGCCAGCATTGGGCCCAACGTGGTCATCGATGCAGAGGTAACGATCGGGAAGGGGGCTATCGTGATGGCCAACACCGTTATTGGTGCCGGTTCCGTTATTGGCGAGCAGTGCCGAATCTGGCCAAATGTTACAATTTACCATGGTGTGACACTGGGTCCGCGCACTATCATACACGCCAATTGTGTACTTGGTGGCGACGGTTTCGGCTTTGCGTTCAATGGCGCTGGCTGGACCAAAATTCATCAGGTTGGCGGCGTGCGCATCGGTGCCGATGTGGAAATCGGCAGTGGTACCACGATCGATCGTGGCGCCATCGAGGATACCGTGATCGGTAATGGTGCGATTCTCGATAATCAGATTCAGGTCGCCCATAATGTGGTGATTGGCGAACATACCGCCCTGGCCGGCAAGGTAGGGATTGCCGGCTCATCGAAGATCGGCTCTTACTGCATGCTCGGTGGGGCTGTTGGCGTTTCTGGCCATATCGAAATTTGCGACAAGGTGCAGGTATTGGGCATGACGCTGGTGTCCAGTTCGATCACCCGGCCAGGCACCTATGGGTCTGCCTTGCCGGCAGATGAACAGACCCGTTATCGCAAGAATGTGGCCCGTTTCCGCAAGCTGGATGAACTTGCCCGCCGCGTACGCAAACTGGAACGCTTTAGCGACGATTAACGGCTGCCTAGGCAGCCTCTCTGTGTGGAACACATCATGATGATGGATATCCTTGAGGTCAGGGAATACCTGCCCCACCGTTACCCTTTTTTGCTGGTTGACCGGGTGCTGAATCTGGAGCCTGGCAAGCGCGTGGAAGCGATCAAGAATGTGACGATCAACGAGCCGTTCTTTAACGGGCACTTCCCCCATGAGCCGATCATGCCGGGTGTACTGATCATCGAGTCCATGGCTCAGGCCGCAGGTATCCTTGGCTTTGTCACGGAGAACAAGAAACCGGCGGATGGATTCAATTACCTGCTGGTAGGCACCGACAAGACGCGTTTCAAACGTCAGGTTCTGCCTGGTGACACCCTGCATCTGTTTGCCGAGCACGTTACGACCAAACGCAACATTCTGAAGTTTGTCTGCGAAGCCCAGGTGAATGGCAAGACGGTAGCCAGCACCGAAATGCTGGTTGCTGAACACCGTACCTGATCGCCGGTTCCTGCCGTTAAACTAACGGTCGGTTCGAGCCGCCCAGTAACGTATACTTGGCTGACTAACCCTCAAGAACAAGTGAAACCATAATGATTCATCCGACCGCGATTATTGATCCGGCCGCGGAGCTTGCAGAGGATGTGCAGGTCGGCCCGTATTCCATTATCGGCCCTGATGTCACCATCGGGGCCGGTACCGTTATTGCCTCCCATGTGGTGATCAAGGGACCGACCACCATTGGCAAGAACAACCACATCTTTCAGTTTGCTTCTGTCGGGGAAGATTGCCAGGACAAGAAATACAAGGGTGAGCCTACCCGCCTGGAAATCGGCGATGACAACATCATCCGTGAATCGGTGACGATCCACCGAGGCACCATTCAGGATAATTCCCTGACCAAAATCGGCAGCCGCAACCTGTTGATGGCGTATGTGCACGTGGCCCATGACTGCATCGTGGGCGACGATTGTATTTTTGCCAACAATGCTTCCATCGCGGGTCACGCCCAGGTGGGCAATGGCGTTATCCTCGGCGGCATGACGGGCGTGCACCAGTTCTGCAAGATCGGCTCTTACGCCATGACCTCTGGCTGTTCGCTGGTGCTCAAGGATATTCCTGCGTACATCATGGTGTCAGGCAACCCTGCCTCCGCCCGTAGCATGAATTTTGAAGGCATGAAGCGCCGTGGCTGGTCCAAAGAGGTGATCGCCACCCTGCGACAGGCGTACAAGTTGCTGTACCGTCAGGGGCTGACTCTGGAGCAGGCCCTGACCGAGCTGGAAGCGCTGCCATCTTCCAGTGAGCTGCAAATCCTGATCGATTCCCTCAAGGCTTCGGAACGCGGCATCACTCGCTGATATGGGCCAGCGCATGGATGCTCCGTTGATTGCCCTGATCGCCGGAGAGGCCTCCGGCGATATTCTGGGCGCTGGCCTGATGCAGTCCCTGCAGGCTCGTTATCCTGGTGCCCGCTTTATCGGTGTGGGTGGTCAGGAGATGGCGGCGGCAGGTCTCGACAGCCTGTTCCCCATGGAAAAGCTCTCGGTGATGGGTATCACCGAGGTGCTCTCCCACCTTCCCGAGCTGCTCCGTCTGCGCAAGCAGCTGGTCAGATTTCTGCTGCGCGAAAAGCCTGATGTGGTCATTGGGATTGATTCCCCTGACTTTACCTTACCCATTGCCCGGCGCCTGCATGACCGGGGGCTCAAGACGGTTCACTATGTGAGCCCTTCGGTTTGGGCCTGGCGGCAAGGCCGCATCAAGGGCATTAAAAAGAGTATCGACCTGATGCTCTGTCTGCTGCCATTTGAAGCGCGTTTCTACGAAGAACACCAGGTGCCTGTGGCATTTGTAGGGCACCCCTTGGCGGATCGAGTACCACTGGAAACCGACTCTGCGGCGGCTCGTCGTCAACTCGGCCTGGAGGCGGATGCGACCACGGTGGCAGTGCTGCCCGGCAGCCGGGGCGGAGAAGTCGGTCAGCTGATGCCTGCATTCCTCGACGCCATGGTGGTGCTGAATCGTCAGAGACCGGCGCTGCAATTTGTAGTGCCCGCAGCCAATGCGGCGCGCAGGGAACAGATCGAAGCGTTGCTTGCTGGCCATCCCGGGTTACCGGCCACAGTGATTGATGGCGAGAGCCGAACGGTGATGGCCGCGGCGGATGTGATCCTGATGGCATCCGGGACGGCAACCCTGGAAGGCTTGCTTGTCGGCAAACCCATGGTCGTGGGGTATCGGGTTGGAGCGGTAACTTTTGCCATTGCCAGCCGACTGGTGAAAAGCGAATTTGTGTCGCTGCCAAACCTGCTGTGCCGTGAAGAGATGGTCCCGGAACTGATACAGGACGGGTTGACCACGGATGCCATCGTGGCGTCGGTTGAACACTGGCTGGATAATCCTGACAAGGCGAGGGCGCTGATATCGCGCTTCCAGGCGGTTCATCAGCAATTACGTGGTGGGGCCAGTGAAAAGGCGGCCAAGGCCGTTAGCGCCTTGCTGGAGCGTACGCCGTGAACCCCTTTGCTGAATACGCACAGGATGACCCTTTTATCCCATCGCGTTTCCAATGGCAGCCGGGAATGCGGGTCGCGGGTGTCGATGAAGTCGGCAGGGGGCCACTGGTTGGTGCGGTGGTGACCGCGGCGGTCATTCTGGATCCCGCCCAGCCCATTCAGGGTCTGGCGGATTCAAAAAAACTGACTGAAAAGAAGCGCTTGCAGCTGGAATCTGAGATCAAATCGAAGGCGCTGTGTTGGGCGTTGGGGCGAGCTGAACCGGCAGAAATTGATCAGATCAATATCCTGCATGCCACCATGCTGGCCATGCAACGGGCCGTGGCGGCGCTCCCCCTTGACGTCGGCGCAGTGCTGGTGGACGGTAACCGGGTTCCGGATTTCGGCTGCCCGGCGGAGGCAGTGGTAAGAGGGGATGGGCGTGTCCCTGCGATTTCAGCCGCGTCCATTCTGGCCAAGGTGGCCCGGGACCGGGAGATGCAGCAACTCCACGAACAGTATCCCCAGTACGGATTCGATCGCCACAAGGGTTACCCCACCAAGGTGCACCTTGCCGCCCTGAACGAACATGGCGCCCTGGCCGAGCATCGACGCTCCTTTGGCCCGGTGTCTGCCGCTATTGCACAAGGGAAGTTGTTTTGAGCGAACCGCGTTTTGTCCATTTGCGCCTGCACACCGATTATTCCCTGCTGGATGGGGTGGTGCGCGTCAAGGAGTTGATCAAGGCCTGTGGTAGCCAGTCCATGCCGGCTGTGGCAGTGACGGATGATTCCAACCTGTTTGCGTTGATCAAATTCTACAAGGCAGCCATGGGAGCCGGTGTCAAACCGATCATGGGGGCGGATCTGTGGGTTGAGAGCACCCATCTTGAAGAGCCCGCCTACCTGTCCTTTCTTGCCCTGAACGAAGCGGGATACCAGAACCTGACCTTGCTGATCAGTCGCGCCTGGCAGACCAACCAGGATCGGGGACGAGCCCTGGTCAAGGCGGAGTGGCTGGCCGAGCTCAGCGAAGGCCTGATTGTTCTTTCTGCTGCCAGTCAGGGCGAAATCGGCCAGTTGCTGCTGGCAGAGAAAAATGATCTTGCTGCCCAGCAGGCCAGCTGGCTGGCGTCCCTGTTTGGTGACCGTTTTTATCTGGAGGTTCAGCGAACCTCCCGCCCTGGTGATGAAGACTGTCTCCATGCCACGGTAGCGCTGGCCGGCCAGCTGGGGATTCCCGTAGTGGCCACCAACGATGTGCGGTTTATCCGCCGTGAGGATTTCGAGGCTCATGAAGCCCGGGTCTGTATCCACGATGGCAATACTCTTGATGACCCACGCAGACCGAAGAAGTATTCGGAAGAGCAGTACCTGAAATCCGAAGAGGAAATGCTGGCGTTGTTCTCGGACTTGCCCGAGGCACTGGAAAACTCCGTAGAGATTGCCCGGCGTTGTACCCTCGATATCCGCTTGGGCGAAAACTTCCTGCCGGACTTTCCGATTCCTGATGGCATGACCATCGAGCAGTACTTCGAGCAGGTGTCCCGGGAAGGGCTCGAAGCGCGCTTGAAGGTGCTGCTGGATGAGACTGATCCGGAATATGCCAGCAAGCGCAAGGAATACGATGACCGCCTCAAGTTCGAGCTGGATATCATCAATCAGATGGGGTTTCCGGGTTACTTCCTCATCGTTGCCGACTTTATCCAGTGGGGTAAGGACAACGAAGTCCCGGTCGGGCCTGGGCGGGGCTCCGGTGCGGGCTCGCTGGTGGCCTATGCCCTGAATATTACCGATCTCGATCCCATTGGTTACGACCTGCTCTTCGAACGATTCCTGAACCCGGAACGGGTCTCCATGCCTGACTTCGATGTGGATTTCTGCATGGAGAAGCGGGATCGGGTCATCAATTACGTGGCCGACAAATACGGCCGTGATGCGGTGAGCCAGATCATTACCTTTGGCACCATGGCAGCCAAGGCGGTGGTGCGCGATGTGGCACGGGTACAAGGCAAGCCCTACGGCCTTGCGGACCGGCTCTCCAAGATGATCCCCGGCATTCCGGGCATGACCCTGGCCAAGGCGCTGGAACAGGAAGAAACCCTGCGGGAGTTTCTCGAAAGCGATGAGAATTCCGATAAGGACTCTGCCAACGAAATCTGGGAGATGGCCCGTAAGCTGGAAGGGCTGACCCGTAACGTGGGCAAGCATGCGGGGGGCGTGGTGATTGCCCCCGGCAAGCTCACTGACTTCGCACCGTTGTACTGTGAAGAAGATGGCACCAATCTGGTGACCCAGTACGACAAGGATGATGTGGAAGCGGCCGGGCTGGTGAAGTTCGACTTCCTGGGTCTGAAGACCCTGACGATCATCGACTGGGCCGTGAAGGCCGCCAATGTGAAGCGTCAGCGGGAAGGGCAGGACGATCTGGTCATCGATCATATCCCGCTGGACGATAGTGGCAGCTTTGACCTGCTCAAGCGTGGTGATACCACGGCGGTCTTCCAGCTTGAAAGTCAGGGTATGAAAGAGCTGATCAAGAAGCTCAAGCCTGACGTATTTGAAGACATTATCGCTCTGGTGGCCCTGTATCGACCGGGCCCACTGGAATCGGGGATGGTGGACAACTTTGTTAACCGTAAGCATGGCCGTGAGCCGTTGGCTTACCCGGACCCTCAATACCAACACGAGTGGCTTGAGCCGATCCTGAAACCCTCCTACGGGGTGATCCTGTATCAGGAGCAGGTGATGCAGATTGCCCAGGTGCTGGCCGGCTATACCCTCGGGGGCGCCGACATGCTGCGCCGCGCCATGGGCAAGAAGAAACCGGAAGAGATGGCCAAACAGCGGGCCATTTTCGAGGAAGGGGCCAAAGGGCAGGGTGTGGACCCGACCCTGGCGATGAAGATCTTCGATCTGGTGGAAAAATTCGCCGGCTACGGTTTTAACAAATCCCACTCGGCGGCCTATGCGTTGGTGGCCTACCAGACGGCCTGGCTGAAGGTGCACTATCCTGCGGAATTCATGGCCGCCACCATCTCTGCGGATATGCAGAACACCGACAAGGTGGTGACCTTCATCGATGAGTGTAAGACCATGGGGCTCAAGGTGTTGCCGCCGGATGTGAACTCCTGTGGTTACCGCTTCACGGTGAACCCGGAGGGCGACATCGTGTATGGCCTTGGTGCCATCAAGGGCTTGGGTGAAGGCCCTATTGATGCCATCGTTGCCGCACGGGATGACGGTAAGGGGGAATTCAGGGACCTGTTCGATTTCTGCCGTCGTATCGACCTGAAGAAAATCAATCGCCGCTCGCTGGAGGCCATGGTGCGTGCCGGTGTGCTGGACAAACTGGGCCCTTCGTCAGCGGAAGACGGCGACAGCTTCCATGATCGTGCGTCCATCCTTGCCACTCTGCCAGATGCGATTGCTGCGGCAGATCAGGACGCGCGCAATGAAGCGGCCGGGATGATCGACATGTTTGGGGCGGTGGACGAAAGCCCGGCTACCGCAGTCGAGTGGAAGCTGGCCCGCAACTGGAACGATGACACCCGACTCAACGGCGAGCGAGATACCCTGGGACTGTTACTGACAGGCCACCCCATCGATCAGTACGAAACGGAAGTGCGGCAGTTTGTCTCTGCGCGTCTGAATTCGTTGCAGCCTACGGCCAAAGGCGAGGCGGCCATGGTTGCCGGCCTGGTGGTCGCATTAAGGATTACCCGCAGCAAGCGCAGCGGCGAGCGGATGGCTTTCGTCACGCTGGATGATAAAACCGGGCGGGTAGAGGTCTCTGTCTTTGGCAAGACCTTTGCTCAATTTGGCGATCTTGTGCAGAAAGATGCCCTGCTGATTTTCAAGGGCGGGGTACGCAGCGATGAATACACCGGCGGCTTCAATCTGGTTGCTGACGAAGTCATGGATATGCGTCAGGCCCGGGAAGCGTTTGCCCGCCGCCTGCGCGTGGCGGTACCGGTAACAGAGGAAACCCCCAACCGGCTGCAGCAAACCCTGTCTCCGTATCAGGGGGGCAGCACCCCGGTCCTGCTGGATCTGGACCATCCGGTGGCGGCGGCCAGTTTCTGGCTGGGTGATGATTGGAAAATCAGCCCCCATGATTCCCTGGTAGAAGAGCTGCGGCTGCAATTCGGGGATCAGGCGGTTCGGGTGGAGTATTGAGGGGCTCGCCACACTTCACGCGACAACGAAGGACTAATCACCGAACAATGCCTGAGAGGGCATGGTGACCTCATGACTCCTGGGGGCACTGAGGGCGAAGAAAGCGGATATTGTCCGTGTTGCATGCTGCTTCTCCTGTTGAAACAGTTTGCAACCTTCGTCCCGCGACCACGTCTCGACCTTTTTGGCCGGTTGCCGCTACACTTGTGCAGGCTGAAAGGTGTCGGAGCCAGGGAAACAGGCTGCGGCAGTACCCATTTATGATACAGGCTCGACTATGAACCCGAATTTCCTCGAATTTGAACAACCTATCGCAGACCTGGAAGCGAAAATCGAGGAATTGCGGCTGGTGGGCAGCGGCAGTGAGGTCAACATCTCTGAAGAGGTGGCCAAACTCCAGGAAAAGAGCATCACGCTGACGGAATCCATTTTCCGCAACTTGTCGTCCTGGCAGATTTCACAGATCTCCCGTCATCCCCGCCGTCCCTACATGCTCGATTACGTCAAGCGGGTGTTTGGCGAATTTGATGAGCTGCATGGCGACCGGGCCTTCGCGGACGATCCGGCGATCGTGGGCGGCATCACGCGTCTGAATGATCAGCCCGTCATGGTGATCGGTCACCAGAAAGGGCGCGAGGTAAAGGAAAAGGTCCGCCGTAACTTTGGCATGCCCAAGCCGGAGGGTTACCGCAAGGCCCTGCGGCTGATGGAAATGGCCGAGCGTTTCCGCATGCCGATCCTGACGTTCATTGATACCCCGGGTGCGTTCCCGGGGATTGATGCCGAAGAGCGCGGCCAGTCCGAAGCCATTGCCCGTAACCTGCGAGTCATGTCGCAGCTGAAAACCCCGATTATTGCCACGGTGATTGGTGAGGGGGGCTCCGGTGGTGCGCTGGCCATTGGCGTCTGCGACCATCTGCAGATGCTGGAATTCTCTACCTATTCGGTGATTTCGCCGGAAGGTTGTGCCTCTATCCTGTGGCGCAGCGCCGACAAGGCTCCGGAAGCGGCGGAAGCCATGGGCCTGACTGCTGGGCGACTGCACGAGCTGGGCATTGTGGATGAAGTGATCAAGGAACCGTTGGGCGGTGCCCACCGCGATCACGACATGGCTGCCGAAAGCATTCGCAAGTCACTGGTGCGCCAGCTGGAAACCCTGGGCAGCATGGACACGGATGCGCTGGTCGAGCGCCGCTATGATCGCCTGATGAGCTACGGTAATTTCACCAGTGAGTCCGCTGACGAATAATCATGAATGACCAGGCCGCGTTCTGCCGTCATTTGGCAGAGCAGGCACCTCCCGGGCCTTTGCTGCTGGCTCTCAGCGGCGGGCTCGATTCCTCCCTTCTTCTTCATCTTCTGGTCCAGGCCGGGCTTGCCCCGCGTCTGGCGGTAGTGCATGTCGACCACCAGTTACAGGACCAAAGTGGCGATTGGGCCCGATTCTGCCAACGGCAGGTCGAGGAGTACGGCGTTCCCTTTGCGCTCGCCCAGGTTTGTGTCGACCCCGCAGAAGGACTGGAGGCCGGGGCGCGAGATGCCCGTTACGGGGCGCTGTTGCCGATGGCCTCGGCGCGGCAGGCGACGTTGGTCACTGCTCATCATCGTGATGATCAGGCAGAGACCCTGCTGTTCCGATTGCTGCGAGGAGCCGGGGTGCAGGGCCTCTCTGCCATGCGGGAGCGAAGCGGGCGAGAGGGCGTGCCCCTGTGGCGCCCCTTGCTGGCCATCGGTCGCCCGACACTGGAGAGCTGGGCTGAAGAGAGTGGCATTCAGTGGCAGGAGGATCCCAGTAATGGTGATCAACACCATCGACGCAATTACCTGCGACACCGTATCGTGCCCGCGTTACGTGAACGCTGGCCCGGGGCGGATGCCACCCTGTCACGCACGGCTGAACACATGGCTGAAGCGGCAGAACTCCTGGAAGAAGTGGCAAAAGCGGATGCTGTGGAGGCGGGCGTACAGGGCGCAGTTTTTCCCCTGGAAGGGCTGGCGGCGCTGACAACAGCGCGACAGCGTAACCTGTTGCGCTGGTGGTTGGTCGGCCTGGGCGCTGGCGCTCCCAGTGCGGCGGTGCTGGAACAAATACGGCTATTGCAGGCCGCGCTGGAGGATAGTCAGGGCAAGGTAGAATGGGGTGACAACGCCTTGCGGCTATATCGTGGTGCCTTGTATTTCGGGCATCGCTCTCACTTTGCGCCCTGGCAGGGTGAGGCGGTCTGGCACGAGGGGGCACTGCCGCCGGATATCCCCAACTGGCAGTGGTCGAAAGAACAGAGCCATCACGCCATTGCCGTACTGCGCCCGCCAGGCGATCTGACGGTTCAGCCACTCTTGGGGGCGATGACATTGCGCCGCAACGGCATGCATCAACAGATCAAGGAGCTGTGGAGAGCGGCTGGTGTACCGCCATGGCAACGGCGCCAATGGCCTTTGCTGTGCCGTGACGGGGCGGTCTTGAGCGTGCCGGGCTGCGGCCTGGCTGATGGTCTGTCTGTTGAGCAGGCGCAGCGGTGGTTTCTGACTCCGGCGACCCCCTGAGTCCTGGGGCCTACAACTCCGATCTGCTTTGGCTGACACCCTCTCGAGCGCTGTGCGTATCGCATCCGATGGAGTGTCCTGCCACACTCTGTTGCTCAATTCTGGCGCCTTCCATGGATATAACGATGCATGACCCCCAATCGCTGTTGCAGCGCCCCTTTGGTCTTCAGGCCTTTCGCCCCGGACAGCAGGAGGTGATTCAGGCATTGCTCGCGGGCCGGTCTGCGCTGGCGGTATTTCCCACCGGGGGCGGCAAGAGTCTCTGTTACCAGTTACCCGCCCTGATGCTGGAGGGCGTGACTCTGGTGGTGTCGCCGCTGATCGCGCTGATGAAAGATCAGGTGGATCAACTCAATGCTCTGGGTATTGCTGCGGCGCGGCTGGATTCCAGTGTCGATGCGGAACAGTTACAGGCGATTTATCAGGGGTTGGAGAGCGGCGATATCAAGCTTTTATATGTGGCACCAGAGCGACTCGCCAACGAGCGTTTTCTGGCCCGGCTGCGCAGCATGAATATCAGCATGATGGCGGTGGATGAAGCCCATTGCGTGTCGGAATGGGGGCATAACTTTCGGCCGGACTACCTGAAGCTGGCGCAGCTGGCGACGACGCTTCAGGTGGGGAGGGTGCTGGCCCTGACTGCCACTGCGACCCCTCAGGTGGCAGAGCAGATTCGAGACAGCTTTGCCATCGCGCCAGAAGATCATGTCCAGACCGGGTTCTTTCGCTCCAATCTCTTACTCGAGTTGAGGCCGACGCCTGCTGCTGATCGAGACAAGGCTCTACTCGATGCACTGAGGGCACGGGGGGAGGAGCCTTCCATTGTTTATGTGACCTTGCAGAAAACCGCCGAGAAGGTGGCAGCGTTTCTGGAGAGTCAGGGGCTGGTGGCAAAAGCGTATCATGCCGGGCTAAAAGATGAGGACCGCCATGGGGTGCAGGAAGCTTTCATGGCGGGGGCCCTCAATATCGTTGTGGCAACGATTGCGTTCGGGATGGGCATCGACAAGGCCGATATCCGGGGTATCTATCACTACAACCTGCCCAAGTCGCTGGAAAACTATATGCAGGAAATTGGCCGGGCTGGCCGTGATGGCAAGCCTTCGCGATGCCTGCTGCTGGCCAGCTCCGACGACCTGACGGTGCTGGAAAATTTCAGTTATGGCGATACCCCTGACCCGCAGGCTCTGGATGGGCTGATTCGTTGGCTGCTGCAACAACCCGACCGTTTTGATTTGTCTGTGCATGAGCTGTCTTGGCAATTCGATGTGCGCCCGCTGGTGATCAATACCTTGCTGACCTATCTGGAGCTTGAGGGTGTGATTCGGGCAACGGCGCCGTTTTACACGGAATACAAGGTGGGCTTTCAGGTGCCCCAGGATCAGATTTTGGCGAGTTTCAATGAACAGCGAGCGACTTTTCTTGAGCAGCTATTTGCCACTGGAAAACAGGGGCGAACCTGGTTAACGCTGACGCCCGCAGATGCATCCCGGCGTCTGGCGGCTGATCGCACGCGTATTCTCAACGCGCTGGGGTATCTGGAGCAGCAAGGAATGGTTGAGCTGCGGGTTGCCGGTGTGCGTCAGGGTTACCGCATGATGGACAAACCTGCATCACCGGATGCCCTGGTCGCCCGTATGAATAGTCAATTTGTATCGAGAGAAGAGCGGGATATCCAACGGCTGCACCGGGTTTGTCAGTGGGTCTCGGGTTCAGGGTGCTACCAGCAATCCCTGGTCCGTTACTTCGGTGAGGCGTTGGCGGCGCCCTGTGGACAATGTAGCGGGTGTCAGGGCCTGGCAGTGATGTTGCCCAAGCGGCTTCCCGGACAGCCAGACGGCAGCGTGATACAGGCGCTGCAGGCCGAAGGCCATGAGGCGCTGCGTTCTGCACGCCAGCAGGCCCGTTTCCTGTGTGGTATTACCAGCCCCCGCGCCAGTCGTGCCCGGTTGGCGCGGCATCCTGCCTTTGGGGCCCTGGTGGATACGCCTTTCTCCGAGGTGTTGGAGCGCTGCGGCTGACCCCGCTGCGGCCTGAGTTTCGGGCTGCTGGCCGGCTGGTATCCTGGGTGGGAGGATTTATTGTCCCGTCAGGCAGATTCCTGATTGAGGCCGCAGGGCGGTTCTGTTAATATTTTCTCCCGTCCTGATGTAGCGCAAGCCCCTGAATTTTCAGGTGTTCATTCACCATTTGCGTCGCTGGCCAATCCGTACCAAGAAGAGCCCTTGCCCGTTGCTGAACGTGCAGGGTGTTTTTTTTATTGGGCCAGCACACACTTGCTGAAGGCGTTACCAACCCACTATTCACTGGTGAGTGCATGTCTCGTTTCATCTTTGTCACAGGCGGCGTGGTGTCATCTCTGGGCAAGGGGATTACCTCCGCGTCCCTGGCCACCCTGCTGGAAGCTCGTGGTCTTAACGTCACCCTGATCAAAATGGATCCCTACATCAATGTGGATCCGGGCACTATGAGCCCCTATCAGCATGGTGAGGTGTTCGTGACCGAGGACGGTGCCGAAACCGACCTGGATCTGGGGCACTACGAGCGTTTTATCCGGACTCGCCTGAGCCGTCGTAACAGTTTCACCACTGGGCGTGTCTATCAGGACGTGCTGGACAAGGAGCGCCGTGGCGAATACCTGGGAGCCACCGTGCAGGTGATCCCGCACATCACTGACGAGATCAAGCTCAAGATTCGTGAAGGGGCAGGGGATGCCGATGTGGCCATCGTGGAAATCGGTGGCACCGCCGGGGATATTGAATCCCTGCCTTTCCTGGAAGCGGCACGTCAGATGCGTGTCGAGCTGGGTTCGAGCCATTCCCTGCTGGTGCATCTTACCCTGGTGCCGTACATCGCCACCGCCGGGGAGATCAAGACCAAACCCACCCAGCACTCGGTGAAAGAGCTGCGCTCCATTGGCCTGCAGCCAGACATCCTGGTGTGTCGTGCCGACGACCCGATCCCGCAGAGCGCCCGCGAGAAGATCGCCCTGTTCACCAATGTGGAAGCGCGGGCCGTGATCTCCTCTCCGGACTGCAAGACGATCTATCAGGTCCCCCGTGGCATGCACGAGCAGGGCCTGGATGCCATCGTGGTCGACAAATTCGGCCTGGATCTGCCTGAGCCGGATTTGGGCGAGTGGGATCGTGTGGTTGAGGCTCAGCTCAACCCTGAGCAGGAAGTCACCATCGGCATGGTGGGCAAGTACATCGAGTTGGTGGATGCCTACAAGTCTCTTAACGAAGCGCTGACCCACGCCGGTATCAGCAACCGTGCCAAGGTCAATATCCTGTATCTGGATGCAGAAGATATTGAACGTGATGGCCCTGGTGTGCTGGAAAGTCTGGATGCCATTCTGGTGCCCGGTGGCTTCGGTGACCGGGGTACGGAGGGCAAGATTGCCGCGATCCGTTATGCCCGTGAAAACAAGGTGCCGTATCTGGGAATCTGTCTTGGCATGCAATTGGCCGTCATCGAATACGCTCGCCATGTGGCGGGTATCGAAAAGGCGCATTCTTCCGAGCTGAACCCGGCAACACCAGATCCGGTGGTTGGTCTGATTACCGAGTGGACCACTGAAGATGGTCACAAGGAACAGCGTTCAGCCGATTCCGATTTGGGCGGTACCATGCGTCTTGGTGGCCAGGAATGTGTTCTTGTGGCGGGTAGTCGTGCGGCGGATTGTTATGGCACGACTGAGATCGTCGAGCGCCATCGCCACCGCTATGAGGTCAACAATAATTACTTGCCCCAACTGGAGGCCGCAGGTCTCAAAATTGTTGGTCGTTCCCATGACGGAGAGTTGGTAGAAGTCATCGAAGTGGCAGATCACCCCTGGTTCGTGGCGTGTCAGTTCCACCCCGAGTTTACTTCCACGCCCCGTGATGGGCATGGACTGTTCAAGGGCTATGTGGCTGCGGCCCTGGCCAATAAAGTCGCTCACAAGGAGACGTGATCAGTGAGTCAGCAGAAAACCATCAAACTGGATGGACTGGAATTCGCCAACGACAAGCCTATGGCGTTGTTCGGTGGCATGAATGTACTGGAATCACGAGACATGGCCATGCAAGTGGCCGAAGCCTATGCGGAAGTAACCAGCAAACTGAATATTCCCTGGGTATTCAAGGCCAGTTTTGACAAGGCCAACCGTTCGTCTCTGAATTCCTATCGTGGCCCCGGTATGGAAGAAGGGTTGAAGATCTTCGAGGAAGTGAAAAAGACCTTCAACTGCCCGGTCATCACCGACGTGCATGAGCCCTACCAGGCGGCACCGGTGGCGGAAGTGGCCGACATTATCCAGCTGCCAGCCTTTCTCGCACGGCAAACAGATCTGGTGGTTGCCATGGCGAAAACCAATGCCATCATCAACATCAAGAAGCCGCAGTTCCTGGCCCCCCATGAAATGGGGCATATCCTCCACAAGTGTGAAGATGCCGGTAACGATCAGCTGATCCTCTGCGAGCGCGGTTCCAGTTTTGGGTATAACAATCTGGTCGTGGACATGCTTGGCTTCGGAATAATGAAACAATTCGAGTATCCGATCTTTTTCGATGTGACCCATGCCCTGCAAAAACCCGGGGGGCGTGCTGACAGTGCGGATGGCCGCCGGGCCCAGGTGGCCGAACTGGGTCGTGCCGGCATCAGTCAGGGCATTGCAGGCTTGTTCCTTGAAGCGCACCCTGACCCGGATAACGCCAAATGCGATGGCCCTTGCGCCCTGCGTCTGGATCGTCTGGAGCCATTCCTGGCCCAGATGCAAACCCTGGATAATACCGTCAAGGCCCTGCCTGCCTTCGATAACAACTGAGTTAAGAGAGACTGATCGTCATGTCCAAGATCGTTGACATCAAAGCCCGCGAAATCCTTGATTCCCGCGGCAACCCGACCATTGAAGCCGATGTAATCCTTGAGTCTGGTGCCAGCGGCAGTGCCTGTGCCCCCAGCGGTGCTTCCACCGGCTCCCGTGAAGCACTTGAACTGCGTGATGGCGACAAGAGTCGTTATCTGGGCAAGGGTGTTACCAAGGCGGTTGGCAACGTGAATTCCGAAATTCGCGAGCTGCTGATCGGCAAGGAAGCGTCTGACCAGAAAGGTATTGACCAGGCCATGATCGATGCCGATGGCACCGAGAACAAAGGCAAGCTGGGCGCCAACGCTATTCTGGCCGTCTCTCTGGCAGTGGCCAAGGCCGCGGCAGCGGATCAGGGCAAGCCGTTGTACGAGTACATTTCCGACCTGCAGGACGATGACAACGAATATTCCCTGCCGGTACCGATGATGAACATCATCAACGGTGGTGAGCACGCCGACAACAACGTGGATATCCAGGAATTCATGGTGCAGCCGGTGGGAGCCTCCACGGTGGCAGAAGCGATCCGTTACGGCGCAGAAATCTTCCATGCCCTGAAAGGGGTACTGAAGAAGCGTGGTCTGAACACCGCCGTGGGCGATGAAGGCGGCTTTGCCCCCGACCTGCCCAGCAACGAAGCGGCGCTGGAAGCCATCATGGAAGCCATCGAGATCGCGGGCTACAAGGCGGGTGAAGACGTTACCCTGGCTCTGGACTGCGCCTCCAGCGAATTCTACAAGGACGGCAAATACGTGCTGGCCGGCGAAGGCCGCAGCATGACCTCTGCGGAGTTTGCGGATTACCTGGCCGAACTGTGTGACCGTTACCCGATCATCTCTATCGAAGACGGTATGGACGAGTCTGACTGGGAAGGTTGGAAGATCCTGACCGAGAAGCTGGGCAACAAGGTGCAGCTGGTTGGTGATGATCTGTTTGTGACCAACACCAAGATCCTCAAGAAGGGCATCGATGAAGGGGTGGCCAACTCCATCCTGATCAAGTTCAACCAGATCGGCTCTCTGACCGAGACTCTGGAAGCCATCAAGATGGCCAAGGATGCGGGTTATACCGCCGTGATTTCCCACCGTAGTGGTGAAACCGCAGACAGCACTATTGCCGACCTGGCGGTGGCGACTGCCGCTGGTCAGATCAAGACCGGTTCCCTGTGCCGTTCCGATCGTGTGGCCAAGTACAACCGCCTGATCCGCATCGAGCAGGAACTGGGCCGTGTTGCCTATCATGGCCGTAAAGAGTTCAAGTTCCTCGGTTAATTGACCATGCCAGGCACCCGGGCCAGCAACGCACAGACCAGCGGCACCAGCAAGCGGGAGGCATTCAAACTGTCTCCCGCGCGGCAGGTGGCTCTGGCGTTGCTGGCCCTAGTGTTTTTGGGGTTGCAGGCGCGGCTGTGGTTTGGTGAGGGCAGTCTCCGCCATGTGGCCATGCTGGAGAAAGATGTCGCCACCCTGAAACGGGCCAATGCCAAGTTGGTAGAACGAAACCGCCTGATGGCCGCCGACGTCAACGATCTCAAGCAAGGCACGGAAGCGGTGGAAGAAATCGCCCGCAAGGATCTGGGTATGATCCGCGACGGTGAAACCTTTTTCCTGATTCTTGAACAACCTCGGGGCAGCGAGTGAATCCTGTTATCCGTGGCCCTGTCTATGCCGTCGTGCCCGCTGCAGGCGTGGGCGAGCGCATGAAGGCGGGCATTCCCAAGCAGTACCTTACGTTGGCCGGCAAGACACTTGCCGAGCATACCCTGGGGCGTTTGTTGTCGTTTTCTCCCATCGACAGCGTCATCGTATCGGTGTCCTCCCAGGACCCCTGGTGGCCGACCTTGCCGGTCGCCTCTCACCGTCGGGTTTCAACCGTTGCAGGGGGTAAGACCCGTGCCGAGTCGGTGCGGAACGGGGTGGCTCAGGCGCTAATGGATGGGGGCGAAGAGGCTTGGGTACTGGTGCATGACATGGCCCGTCCCCTGGTGCGCCTTTCCGATATTCAGGCGCTGATGGAGCAATGTGACGAACAGGGGGCGATTCTGGCCTTGCCGGTGGTGGATACCATCAAGCAGTCTGGAGATGGCCTGCACATTGATTCTACCGTGGATCGCGAGCGGATCTGGCGAGCGCTGACTCCACAGCTGTTTCCTGCTGCCCGGCTTTATGAGGCCTTGAGCGCTGACCTGGACGGGGTCACGGATGAGGCCTCAGCCATCGAGCGCCAGGGCGGCCGGCCGCGACTGGTGGCGGGGCAGAGTGACAATATCAAGATCACCGTGCCCGAAGATTTGCCGCTTGCCCGTTTCTATCTTGCCCGTCAGTTTGAAACCGGAGAACAGTAGTGGCATTGCGAATAGGTCAGGGTTTTGATGTTCATGCCTTTGAGCCAGGTGACCATGTCATGCTGTGCGGGCTTGCTATCCCCCATGATCAGGGGCTGAAAGCCCATTCGGATGGGGATGTGGCCCTCCATGCCCTTTCTGATGCCTTGTTGGGGGCATTGGCCCTGGGGGATATTGGTCACTACTTCCCCGATACGGATCCGCAATGGAAAGGTGCCGATTCTGCCACGCTGCTAAAGGCGATCTATGCGGACCTCCTCAAGGCAGGCTGGCAGCTCGGTAATGCCGACCTGACCATCATCTGCCAGGCCCCGAAGCTGGCGCCGCACATTACCCCCATGCGCCAGCGCATTGCTGACATTCTCGACTGCACTATCGATCAGGTTTCCGTAAAGGCAACCACCACCGAAAAGCTGGGCTTCACCGGTCGCAAGGAAGGCATCGCCGTACAGGCGGCGGTGCTGATCGAGTCCCGGTGAGCCTTCCCTGTGCCCATGGCGGCCCTGTTGCCGAGGCTACGCTGAAGGCAATCCCGGCAGATTTTCAGGTCTTTGAGGTCATGCATGTCCAGCCGGAGGGTGACGGCGAGCACCTGTGGCTGCATATCGAGAAAACCGGCTGGAATACGGAAGATGTGGCCATGTGGTTGGCGAAATCCGCAGGCGTCCATCGCCTGTCGGTGGGCTACAGTGGCTTGAAGGACAAGCATGCGATTACCCGCCAGTGGTTCAGCCTGCATCTTCCTGGCAAGGCAGACCCGGCGTTCAGCTGGCCAGAGGGGCTGCGTTTGTGTGATTCCGCCCGACATCGCCGCAAGCTCAATCGGGGCACCCATCGGGCCAACGCTTTCGTGATCAGGGCCACGAGATTCTCGGGGGAACGGGCGGCCGTTGAGCAGCGGCTGCAGGACATCATGGCGGCAGGGGTCCCTAATTACTTTGGCGAGCAGCGCTTCGGCCGTGGGGCGGGCAATCTGGTACGTGGCAGTGAATGGCTGAGTGGCGGAGAAGCGCCACGCAAGAAGTCCTTGCGCGGCCTTTGGCTGTCTGCGGTTCGCAGTGACCTGTTTAACCAGGTGCTCGCTGAGCGGGTGACACGTGGCGTGTGGAATCAGGTGCTAGAAGGGGATCTGTTGCAACCGGAAGGTAGCCGGGGACTGTTCCGTGCCGACGAGGACAGTGATGCGGGGCGCCGTGTTGCCGACGCAGAGGTGCATCCTACCGCCCCTTTGCCGGGCGTGCCGGGCATGGCATCATCTGGCCCTTGTCGCGATCTTGAACAGCAGGTGTTAGCGCCCTTCGAGTCGGTGATTGAGGGGTTGTGTCGCGAAGGCGTGGAGGAAGCACGCCGGGCGACACGGTTGCCGGTACGGGATTTGCAATGGTCCTGGCGGCAGGAAAGGGAAGGGGAAGACTGCCTGGAGTTGGCCTTTGTGCTACCCACAGGCGCTTTTGCTACGACAGTCATGGCAGAGTTGATCCGCTCACCGGATCCGACTGCATAGAAACGAAGTACAGCATGGATATCCAACTTAGCGGCATCGGTATGACCTCTGCACGGACCCGGGATCGTCTGGTGCAGCGGCTTCGGGATGCCGGTATTCAGGATGAACGAATTCTGGATACCATTCGCAATACACCCCGCCATCTTTTTATCGAAGAAGCCCTGGCACACCAGGCTTATGACGATACAGCCCTGCCCATTGGTCACGGGCAAACCATTTCCCAGCCCTGGGTCGTCGCACGGATGACCGAGTTGTTGATGGCCGGTGATCGACGTCGCAAAATTCTCGAAATCGGTACCGGTTGCGGATACCAGACTGCGGTTCTGGCACCGTATTGTGATGAACTTTATTCCGTTGAGCGTATCCGACCCTTACAGGATCAGGCACGCAAGCGCTTGTTACGACTGGGGCTTGCCAAGGTACAGCTTAAGCACGCCGATGGGGGCTTCGGCTGGAAAAGCGAGGCCCCGTTTGATGGCATTCTGGCGGCCTGTGCACGTGCCGATATCCCCCAGGAGTTACTCGATCAACTGGCCGACGGCGGTCGTTTGGTCATGCCGGTCGGGGATGATCGCAAGCAGATTCTGACTGTCGTGGATCGTGACGGCGACGAGTTCCATAGCCAGTCACTGGATGCGGTGCGTTTTGTCCCCTTCCAGCGTGGTGTGATGCGGTAAAAAAGCTGCAAGCTACAAGTTTCGAGCTGCAAGGCGCGGTCTGGCTTATTGAATGTTGAAACGCCGTGCCCGCGTTCATTCGCTGGGGCGCGGCTGTAAGGCTCAAAGAACCACAAACAGTGATTCGCGTTGTGGCTTGCAGCTTGAAGCTTGCCCCTCCAGGGCTTGAGAACAACAAATTCGAAATCACACTGAGGAGCTTGGTGTGATGCATGAGGCTGATAATGATTCGACCCGGTATTTTCTTTCGTGGCATGGCCATGGGTGCCGCCGATGTGGTGCCCGGCGTTTCCGGTGGCACGCTGGCGCTGATCACCGGCATCTACGAAGAGCTGATCAATACTCTGGGGGGGATCACTCCTCGTCTGTTGGGAGTGTGGCGGCGGGAAGGCTTCGTGGCAGCCTGGCAGCAGGGGAATTTCACGTTTTTGCTGACGCTGCTGGCCGGCATCTTTACCAGCATTGCCTTGTTGGCACGGGTCATTACCTGGTTGCTTGAAGCGCACCCTGTTCCTGTATGGGCGTTTTTCAGCGGCTTGATCGTTGCCAGTATCTTCCTGGTGTTGTACCCGCTAACGCAACGTGGCCCTGTTCAGATTGCGGCCTTTTGTGCCGGGACGGCCATTGCGGTTCTGATTGCGCTTGCACCGGGGGTATCGGCCGATGGCGCTGGCGCTACCGTGTTCTTCTTCAGCGGTATGTTGGCGATCTGCGCCATGATTCTGCCCGGCATTTCCGGCAGTTTTATCCTTCTTTTACTGGGCATGTACCAGCCGGTCCTTGAAGCTGTAAAAAATGGGCAGTGGGCGTTGCTGGCTGCGTTCCTTGTCGGGTGTGGTCTGGGCTTGTTGAGTTTTGTCCATGTGCTCAAATGGACTCTGCAGCGCTTCCATGACACCGTGATGGCGTTGTTGGCGGGTTTTATGGCTGGCTCCCTGGTAAAGCTGTGGCCGTGGCGGGTCGCGGATGCCACCGGTTTGAACGACCAGTGGTTCAGCCCGGCGGGTTATGCGGCAGCGACCGGTGAAGACGCCCGGCTGCTGTTATCGTTGTGTACCGCAGTGATCGCGATCATTCTGGTCGCATTACTGCACCGGCTGGCACCGCTGCACAATGCGGATTCCCGTTGGCAATAGAGGACATCTTCCCGAACTGATGCGTGGTATTGCGGCAATCCTGTTTCTGGTCCTGATGAGCGGCTGCAGCGCGAAGAATTTTGCGCCTGTGGTCGATATCTATGGGCAGGATGCCAGGCAGCGCAAGGTCACTTCCGGGACTCACCATGTGCGTGAAGGTGAGACCCTGTATTCCATTGCCTGGCGCTATGGTTGGGATTATCGGGAGCTGGCCAAGGCCAACCGCATCCCGGCGCCCTATACCATTTATCCGGGGCAGCGTATTTCATTGGCGCTGGCGTCATCGTCAGCAACGGCCCCGGTGACGTCGAGCAAACCGTCATCAACCAGCAAGCCCGCACCGGCTGCCAAGCCTTCTCCGGCGGTCAAACCCGCCCCGAAACCGTCATCGACGGCTTCCCCGACGCCGTCTTCATCACCAGTGGCTGGCCCGGTTACCTGGCGCTGGCCAGCCAGCGGCAGTGTCGTCGAGCGGTTTTCCAATGCCAGCTCCGGTCGAAAGGGCATTGCCATTTCAGGACGCCATAACAGTCCGGTGGTTGCCGCCGCCGATGGGCGTGTTGTTTACCGGGGCAGTGGCCTGACCGGTTATGGCAATCTGCTGATTATCAAACACAGTGAGCGCTGGTTGAGTGCCTATGCGCACAACGACAAGATGCTGGTGAAGGAAGGCGATACGGTAAAAGCTGGACAGCAGGTGGCGACCATGGGCTCCAGTGGGACTTTCCGTACCCAGTTGCATTTCGAAATCCGCAAGGACGGCAAGCCGGTGGATCCCATGCAGTATCTTCCAAAACAATAACCCGACCCGAGTCCAAGGAAATGGCCAAGGATACTCCCCGCGAGCACCGCTTGTTGCATATGGCCGCGGCTGCCTCGGTGCTGACCGCACTGATGTTGATTGCTGCGAAAACGCTGGCCTGGTTGTTGACGGGTTCGGTGAGTCTACTGGCCTCGCTGGTGGACTCTGTCATGGACTCGCTGGCGTCCCTGATCAATTTCTTTGCGATCCGCTATTCCCTGGTGCCTGCAGATGACGAACACCGTTTCGGTCATGGCAAAGCGGAAGCGCTGGCTGGGCTGGGGCAAGCGGTGTTCATCGCGGCATCGTCGCTGTTTCTGATTCATCAATCAGTACTCAAACTTCTTGAACCTTCCCCGATAGAACAAAGCGGCGTTGGCATTGCGGTGATGGTGTTCTCCATTGTGCTGACATTCGGGCTTCTGTTGATCCAGAAATATGTGGTCCGCGAGACGGGCTCTACGGCGATTGAGGCAGATTCGCTGCACTATCTGTCAGACTTGGCGGTCAATGTGGGGATCATTGCGGTGCTGGCCCTGAGTCAGCTTGGCTGGTTGTGGCTGGACGGATCGGTTGGGCTTGTAATCGCGATTTTCATCCTGTTCAGCGCATGGCGTATCGCCTGGGATGCCTGCCAGTTATTGCTGGATCGGGAAATGCCCGATGATGTCCGCACCCGGATTGCTGCCATTGTGTCCTCTCATCCGCAGGCATTGGGATTTCACGACTTGCGTACCCGGCAGTCCGGTCGAACCAGTTTTATTCAGCTGCACGTGGACCTGGATGAAACCCTGACCCTGAGGCAGGCCCATACGCTGGTTTGCCAGATTCAGGACGATATCGTCAGTGCGTTTCCGAATGCTGATGTGATTATCCACCAGGACCCTGTCGCCGTAGGGGATCGGGTGCCTGTGGATGGGGACTGATCCACAGCAGTAGACACGCACTGTGCGAATGTTGTGCTGTGCGGTCAACTCGCAGTGTCAGGTAAACATATTGTATTCAAGTGGGCTTTTCTTTAGCTTGGCCGGAATGCTGTCAGCTCGGGAAATGCCATGAACAGTCACCTTCAGTCACGCCGAATTTCTGCCGTCTGGCAGCAGGGAATGGCCCGCCGCCGTTTTCTGAAACTCGGTCTTTTCGGGGTTGCAGGTGTGGCTGCCGTGGCGGCGGGTGGCTTTGCGCTACTGCGCCGCTCTCCCCTGGACGACCAGCCAGTCCCCCCGTGGGCCACCGGCTTGTCCGCTGCCGAATTTCATCTGTTCGACCGTGCTCGGCAGGCCTTGCTGCCGGTGATTGGCACCGCCCTTGTTCACAGCGATAAGGTACCGGTAGTGCAGAACGTTCAACGGACCCTCAGCTATCTTGATCCTGTAACCCGCAAGGAACTGGGCACCGGCCTGGGACTTTTCGATAACGCGGCGGTGTTCAGTCATGGCTGTCGTTTTGTGGATCTTGACGACGCTCAGGCCTGTGAATTTTTCGACCGTTGGGGGGAGGGCAGTGTCATTCAGCGAACTCTGGCGACGGTCATCAAACAGCTGGTTTACAGCGCCTACTGGCAGGAGGAGCCCACTTGGACGCCGGTTGAGTTCGATGGCCCGGTGAGTGACCGCTGGGGGCTGCCTTATCTGGGCAATGCGCCTATGCCTGAGTCACCCAGCATGGCCTCAACGGTGTCTGAGGGGGATAACGTATGAGTGAAGTGAAGTGGCAGGCCTCGGGCCTGAAGGTCCACGAAGCCAGCGACGTGACGGAATCGCATCTTGAGTTACAGGCCGATGTGGTGGTGGTGGGCTCGGGTGCCGGGGGGGCGGTGGCCGCCTATGAGCTGGCACGTAAAGGCAAGAAGGTCATTGTGCTGGAAGCGGGCCCCTACGTGCCCTCACAGGACTTTACTGAAAAATTCACCAACAGCCTGGAAACCCTTTACCAAGACCATGGTGGTCAGACCAATAGCAGCGGTGACTTGCTGGTGCTGCAGGGCGCCTGTGTGGGCGGCTCTACGGTGGTGAATGGTTGCGTATGCTTTCGCACGCCGGATTTCATCCTGGAGGACTGGCAGCGGGACTTCGGGCTCGATGAGCTGACGCAGGACGAACTGGCGCCTTATTTCGATGAGGTCGAGAAGAATCTGTCGGTGCACGACAACGGCCCCCACGAGATAGCCCGCCATGGCTGGTTGATCCGTGCCGGCGCGAACAAGCTTGGCTGGTCGGTCAAACCGTTGAAACGCAATATTCGCGAGTGTGGCCTGACGGGGCATTGCCTGTCTGGCTGCAAGACAGAGCGCAAACAATCGATGCTGGTCACCTATCTCCCGTGGGCGGTTGCCCATGGTGCGAAGATCTATGCCGATACCCGGGTCGAACGCATTCTGGCGGAAGGGGGCGAGGCGACGGGAGTGGAGGCGGTCATTACCCGTCATGATGGCAGTCAGGCTGCCACCTTGCGGGTGACGGCACCGCGCGTGGTACTGGCGGCGGGGGCTGTGCAGTCACCGATCCTGCTGCTCAAGAGCGGGCTGGCCAACCGTTCCGACATGGTAGGGCGCAATTTTGCCTGCCACCCGTCCTTGCTGGTCGCTGCCCGTTATCCAGAACCTGTCCACCCCTGGCGTGGGGCCTTGCTCGGGGTCTATGTGGATGAGTTTGAGCACCCCGATAAGGGGGGCTTTGTCCTGGAGGATGGTGGTTTCGGGCTGGTGGAAATGTCGATGCTGGCCGAGCCGGGCAGTGGGGCGCCATTCATGGATTACATGGCCAATGCAAAATATCTGGCCGGCTTGGTTACCCTGATTCATGATCACAATGTTGGCCGTATCGAATGGGATGGCGAGAAAAAGAAAATCGACTACCAACTCAGTGACATGGACTTTCCGTCCATGCAGCGTGCCATTAAGGCCGCGGCGCGCCTGCATCTGGCATCCGGAGCCACGGAAGTCTATGTGCCGGCCAGCGACAAACGTGTGATCCGTAATGAGGGCGATATCGACAGGGAAGTAGGTGGGCTCGAAAACCTGCCACAGCACCTGAGAATGGTGAGTTACCACCCGCAGGGGACCTGCCGGATGGGGGCAGACCCTGAGCAGAGCGTGGTCAAGGCCAACGGTGAGACCCATGACGTGAAGGGGCTGTACGTGGCCGATGCCAGCCTGCTGCCGACCTCGATCATCGTCAATCCCCAGATTACGGTATACGCCCTGGCTACCCGGATTGCCCGTCATATGGCCTGATACCTCAAGGCCGGACCCAAATGACCTGCTGTGTTGGCGGTAGCGTCATTGCGGGCTTTGGCGTTTGTTACGGTTTGTTATAGACTCTGAATCTGTTACCGCTCCACCAATAACAACAAGGGCCCGGATGATGGCCTGCCCAGGAGAGGGTGTTGATGAAGAACAATAACCGTGCGCCTTTGCCCGGCTATCTGGCCGGTCTGGAGCCACTCAGCCGTCGCGGTTTTCTGCGCACTTCAGTGCTTGCCGGTGCGGCCCTGTCCAGTGGCTGTTCCAGCCTGTTTGGCCGCCGTGAGGCGCCTGAAACCCTCCAGTACCATAGCCTTACCCCGGATGAAGTCGAGGTGATTACCCGCCTCACGGAAGTCATGCTTCCCGCCGAGAGCTATGGGCTGCCGTCCAGCACGACGGTGGTTCCCACGGTCGAAAACATCGACATGATGGCCCAGCGCCTACCCAAGCAGACCCGGGACCTGATGGGACTGGGCATCTGGGTGTTCAACAATCGGCCCATGGTCAGCTTCAAGTTCAGCAAATTCACTTCTCTGTCGGACGAAAAAGCCCTGGCATACGTCGATGCAATGCAGGAAGGCACCTTTTTTGAGCGTGGTTTGATGACCACCCTCAAGGCGCTGGTGGCGTTGAACTACTGGCGTGATGAGCGCACTTGGCCTGGCCTGGAGTATCACGGCCCGGTAACCGAGATGTGGGGTGTTCGTCGATTGGGCAATGCGCCCTTGCCGCGAGCCTGAGAGGGGGAATTATGGCTTTTGTACGCGTTCCAAGGGATGGGGTTCCCGTTACCCAGGCGAAAGATGTGGCACTGGATGCCAGCCTCGGTAAACAGTTCACCCTGAAAACGGATGTGGTGGTGGTGGGCTCAGGTGCCGCTGGCTCCATGGTGGCCTACGAAATGGCCAAAGCCGGCCGGGATGTGCTGGTGCTGGAGTCTGGCCGTTATTACCCCAGCTCCCAGTTTACCGAGCACCTTGGCGATACCATGACCAAGATCTACCAGGATCAGGTGGGGCAGGTAAATACCACGGCAGACATCATCTTTGTGCAGGGTGCCTGTGTAGGCGGCTCCACGGTCGTGGGCGCTTGCGTAATGGAAGAGCCCGGCGACAAGGTACTGGATGGCTGGGCGGAGAAATACGGCCTTGAAAACCTGTCTGCGAAAAACTTTCGGTCTTATCTCGATACGATAGCGGATCAGCTGCAGATTCATACCAACGAAGCCCATGAGATCAACGCCTGTGCCCACAAGGTGATTCAGGGCTGCGAGAAAATGAAGTTTTCCTGGAAGCCAGCCCAGCGCAACGTGAAACAGTGCGCGCTGACAGGGCATTGCCTGGCGGGCTGTCCCTCCGACCGCAAGATGAGCTCACTGGTTACCCATCTGCCCTGGGCGGCAGCCTACGGCGCCAGGATTTTCTCCGATACCGAAGTGGTACGGGTGCGCATGCTGGATGGCCGTGCCCGCGGGGTCGAGGCCCGTATTACCGATCCTGATAGTGGTGCGCAAGTGGCGACCATGAATGTGGATGCCGACATGGTTGTGCTGGCTGCCGGGGCGATTCATACCCCCCTGATTTTGCAGCGCAGTCAGGTGAAGGACCGCAGTGGTCAGCTTGGCCGTAACCTGGCGATTCAGCCGTTTACCCAGGTACTGGGCAAGTTCAAGGAGCCTCTGTACGGGTTCCGTGGTGCCCTGGTTGGGGTGCAGGTCGATGAATTTACCCACACTGATGGCTATACCATTTTCTCCGGTCTTGCCGAGCCTGAGTCCTTGTTGGCACAGGGAGACATGAAAGCAGGCAAGGCGCACATGGAGTTCATGAAAGACTACAAGTACTACGCTGGCGTGAATGCCTTTAGCCGCGATTTGGGGCAAGGGTACGTGCAATGGGACGGTGACGCTTACACCGGTGACAAGACCATTCACTGGAACCCCAGCCGCGAAGAGTTCGAAAATATGAAGGCATCAGCGACGCTGGCTGCCCGCATTTTCTTCTCTGGTGGTGCCGAGAAAGTCTTTTTGCCAACCTTCCAGAGTCTGGAAGCCAATTCGGTCTTCGAACTGGACGCCAAGATGGATGAGGTGGATTACGGCATCAAGGGTCTGTACACCTTCCGTAGTAACAGCTTCAGTCCCCATGGCACCTGTCGTATGGGCGCAGACCCCTATCAGTCAGTGGTGTCCCCCACGGGCGAGTTGCATGACACGCCGGGGCTGTTTGTGGCGGACTCCAGTCTGATTCCAGAGTCGATCAGTGCACCGATCCAGTGGACGGTTCAGGCTTTGGCGAAATACGTAAGTGACCAGATCAACGACAATGCCGCCAATTATTTTATTGGCTGACGGATCTGGGTTCTTTGTCTGGAAAAAGCGAACCTTGGGGTTCGCTTTTTTTTGCTTCATCACGGGTTAGGGGGAAGCTGGCTGTCCGGCGTCCGACCCGATCAACACGCTTACCCCTAACCCGCGATCCTCTTCTCTCCCTCCACCAACCCGTAGGAGCGTCGCTGGCGGCGCGATACCCAGCGATATTACTTACCCCATAAGGTATTGAGGAAAAGACGGTTTAACCGCTGTGTGTTCTGCGATCTCAGTGATGATTCTCTTTGCGGATGTCCAAAACTGAACGGGGTTGGGCATGCCTGTGACACCAGCGTCACCATTCTCTGAAATGACGTGATCCGCCGCCATGGTGGCGACATTTGCCCCGTAGGGCTGTGCTAGCATATGGCATCCATCTTTCAGGGAGTTATGCGTCATGATGGGCTTCGAATTCGCCACAACACACCGGGTACTTGTAGAGGCTGGTGCGGCAGGCCGTTTGCCACAACTGTGTGCCGAGAAAGGTGCATCCCGCGTGCTGCTGGTGACCGATCCCGGTATCCGCAGCACGCCATTGCTAGGCCCGGTAGAAGAGAGCTTTGCCAGGGCGGGCATGCCGCTGTTCATCTACGATGAGGTGAGTGCTGACCCGGCTGATCGCATCGTGCTGGATGCTACAGACTGCGCGCGGGATAATGGCGCCGATCTGGTGATCGGCTTTGGCGGTGGTTCGTCCATGGACGTGGCCAAGCTGGTGGCCCTGTTAGCTCACCCGGATGCCACCCAGTCGCTGGCAGACATTTACGGCGTGGGATTGGCGACAGGCCCACGGCTTCCCTTGTTTCAGGTGCCAACCACTGCTGGCACGGGCTCTGAGGTCACGCCGGTAGCCATCGTTACCACTGGAGAAACCACCAAGGCTGGGGTCGTTGCTCCCTCGCTGCTTCCGGATCTGGCAGTACTGGATGCGGAGCTGACGCTCGGCCTGCCGCCGCATGTGACCGCTGCCACCGGTGTGGATGCCATGGTGCATGCCATTGAGGCCTACACCAGTGCCCACAAAAAGAATCCCTATTCCGATATGCTGGCACGGGAAGCCCTGCGCTTGCTCGGCGCCAATCTGGTTACCGCCGTGAAAGATGGCAGTAATCTCCCTGCCCGTGAAGCATGCCTTCTGGGTGCCATGATGGCAGGGCAGGCCTTTGCCAATGCGCCGGTGGCGGCAGTGCATGCACTGGCCTATCCGCTGGGCGGACATTTCCATATTCCCCACGGCTTGAGCAATTCCCTGGTGTTGCCAGAGGTACTCAAATTCAACGCCGTGACTGCGGCGCCTTTATACGCAGAGCTGGCGCCAATTCTCAGTGATCGGCCATTTGCCGATCATGAAGACGGGGCAGGGGTGCTGATTGCTGCGCTGGAATCGTTGATTGCAGCGGTCGGGCTGCCGGTTCGGCTACGTGATGCCGGGGTCACCGAAGAGAGTCTGGAAACCTTGGCCTCCGACGCCATGCTGCAGCAACGTTTGCTGGTCAATAATCCTCGCGAAGTCACCGAGGCAGATGCCCTCGCTATCTACAAGGCAGTCTATTAATGACAGACAAGCAGTCACGTCCGGCCCGAGAAGAATATGGCTATCTGTGTCCGGTGGATTCCCGCTGGAGCGATAACGATATTTATGGACACATTAACAATGTGGTGTATTACAGCTATTTTGATTCCACCATCAACCGCTATCTGATCGATGAAGGCGGGCTGGATATTCACCAAGGCGAGCATATCGCTTACGTGGTGAGCTCCGGCTGTGATTACCTGGAGGCGGCCGCCTACCCGGAACCGTTGGTGGTGGGGATGAAAGTGGACAAACTGGGCAACAGTTCTGTGCGCTACGGATTGGCTCTGTTTGGCAACGAAGGCGTGGCAAAGGCCACCGGTTTTGTGGTTCACGTGTTTGTAAACCGTGAGAGCGGCAGGCCGGTGCCAATTCCCGGACCGTTACGCGATGCGCTGGCGGCCTTGAGCTGAATCAGCCGGGTTGATTGAATCCAAACAAAAACGCCCTGCATTGCAGGGCGTTTTTGTTTTCATGAAAGCAGGATCAGTTGGGGAAGAAGTTGAGCTTGTAGTCTCCCTTCCAGACCTCCACATTCATGGCGCCGAAGTCCATGCCTTTGGCGACCAGCAGGATACGACGCTCAAGCTTGTCGTCATTCAGCTGGCTGGACTTGATTTTCACATCGGTAACTTCACCGCTGGGCGCAATCACGAGGTGGAGTACCACGGTACCTTGCAGGGCAGGGTTGCTACGCAGGGCGCGCTGGTACTGGCTGTTGAATTTGCCCGCATAACGGTCAAACACACGGCGCAGCTGCTCCTGGGTACGTCGGCTCTTGCCATCGCTGCCCTTGCGGGTAGTGCTAGCCGCCTGGCCGGATTCAGCAATCTTGCTGTCGACCTGGGCGCCACCACCCACGGTGCCAGAAGACAGAGTGCCACCACCGCCACCACCACTGGAGGCCTTGGCGACCGCGACGCCCCCTGAACCGCTGCCGGCACGTTTACCAATCAGGTCACGCTCGGCCTTCGCCTCGCTGCTGCCTCCGGTCCGCAAGTCGGATCCAGCGGTGACCAGCGGGCCGATGTCATCCAGCCCGGCAAGGGAGTCTCCGAGATCTTCTTCCAGCTTGGCACGGGCGGTTTCCCTGGCCTGCTCACGCTGTTGTGGCGTGGGGTCAGGTTTGGGCTCCGGCTTCGGCTCAGGTTTGGGCTCGGGTTTCGGCTCTTCCGGCTTCGGTTCATCCGGTTTTTCTTCTGGCTCCGGTTCGGGCTCAGGCTCTGGTTCAGGGGGTGGTGGTTCCTTTTTCTTTTCCATCACCAGCTGGGCAAGCCGCTCCGGAATTTTCTGCTGTTCGCGGCGATCCGGTTTCTCGATGGTGACAGATTCCACCAGAATCATCAGGAACAGGGCCAGAATCAACAGGACCAGTACGATGCCGTAAAGGCGCCGGTTTTCCCCCTCTTGCTTGTCCCAGGGCAGGGTGCCATCAATGAGGATGCGCAGCATGTTCTTGTTATTCTGCGTCATTCATCATCCTCCTCTGCCACTTTCAGTACAGCGAAGGCCACCTTGGTATAGGGGGTTTCCATACAGCTACGCATCAACTTCTTGATCACGGCGTAGGGGACTTCTCGGTCGGCCAGAATCATGACTTCCCGTTCTTCGTCGGCAGTGCCGCCCAGGCTTTGTGATGCGCGGAAGTTGAGCTCGTCAACGAGCGCTTGCACTGTGCGTTCTTGCTGGGCTTTCACTGTTTCTGTATCGGCAATTCGCTGGCCCTCGACGATCACATCGTTGGGGCTCACCTGAATGGTCAACACTTCACTGGGCAACTCCTGGGCAATGGACTCCGGTAGCTGGATATCCTTGTTGTCCGGGAGCTTGGCTGCGTTGTTGTTGTTCACCAGCAGGAAGATCAGCAAGATGGTGAAAATATCCATCAACGAGGTCAGGTTCAGTGTGGCCACTGCCTTGTGTTTGCCATGATGGCGAGCCATACGGCGGGCGCGGGCAGATTTCTTCACGCGTCACCTCCTTGCTGGCCAGCCTTGTCGGCGGGAGCTGAACCAATGCTGATGCTTGGGAACAGTTCCTTCTTGATGGTTTGCCCGTTCATTTTTTCGTTGTACAGCCGCACTGCATCCATGGTGTGGATCATCACCTCGTAGGGCGTGTCATCCTCACAGAGCAGGGTAATGGCCGTCTCGGACGGGAATTTTTTCTTCAGCTGTACCAGATAGTCGTGCAGGCCGGACGCATCATGGTCTTCGCCCTTGTTTTGCACGATTTTCAGTACGGCACTGCTCTTGCGGTCTACCACTTCATAGCGGTCACCGTAGATCAGCACTTCCAGTACCAGCTTGTCTTTGTCGTCGTCTTCCGAGGGAGTACTGCTGTCATTCACCGCGGGCAGGTCGAGCTGCAGGATGGAAACCTGCGCGAAGACCGCGTTGATCAGCAGAAAAGGAATCAGCACTACCATCAGGTTCAAAAAGGCAGTGATGTTCAGTTCCACCTCGGTGTCGTGCGAACGTCGTCTGCGAAATCGCATACCAGATCCTTACACCAGGTTGGCGAATACAGGAACTCGGCTTATTGGCCGTCGTTCTTGCGCTCTTGCTGGGCAGATACCTGGCGGAAGACGTTAACGAATTTCACCGAGGCCATTTCCATGCTGTCGACCAGCTTGCCGGTCATGGAGTTAATGAAGGCGAACGCCAGCAACATCGGGATCGCAGCGATCAGACCGAAGGCGGTGGTGTTCATGGCAACGGAAATGGACGCGGAGAGCAGGTCTGCCTTTTGCGCCGGATCGGCACTGGCGACGGCGGTAAAGGCGCTGATCAGACCAAGAATGGTACCCAGCAGGCCAAGCAGGGTAGCGATGTTGGCGAAAGTGGCGATATATGGGGTGCGGGTCTCCAGGCGTGGAATGATCTCCATTAGCCCTTCTTCCATGGCCAGCTCGATATCATCATGACGGCGTGCGGTTTTGGCACGCTCCAGGCCATAGCCGATGACCTTGGCCATACCGGTGTTGCTGCTGCTGACCACGTCCAGCGCCTGACGGAACTGACCCTTGGCAATCAATGGATAAACGTCTTTCCAGGTTTTCTGGTTCTTGGCCTTGGTGGCCTGAAGGTAAATGATACGTTCCAGAGACAGGGCAAGACCCAGTGCCAGCACGATCAGGATGGGATACATGAAAAAGCCACCATCCTGAATAAACTGGATAGAGGTTTCGATAATGCCAGAGTTCTGTGCGGCAGCAGTGGCAGTGGTGGGCATGGACTTCTCCTGCGGTGTTCCTTGGATGTGTTGTTGTAAATGGCGGACAGCAGTGTAGTCAGAATTATGGTGCTGTTGCCTTCCCCTAAAGGGCTAATATTTATCAGAAAAAAAGCTTGTCTGCATCTGGTAACTTTGACTGATCTGGTTCCTAGTCGAGGAACAGACCGTCATTGTCAGGTTCCTGGGTCAGAAGTTGGTGGTATTCGATCTCACGCATGAGCACTTCCTGATCCAGAGGCTCAAGAACCCGATTGAGCAAACTGGAGGTTGGGTCTTTCTTTTCCAGTTTCACTTCACGGTCCTTCCAGGGCACAACGTTCAACACGGTGGGGGCTTCCTGTGTGCCGATCACGTTGGTGGAGGCACCCTGGTCGGTGGCATCTGCAGCGTGGGCGGGCAGGGCAGCAAACGTTGTCAGGGCAACAAGCGCTGCCACACCCGCCTTGCTGGCGATCCTGGAGCATGCTGCAAGACCGGATGCGGTGGATGCGCTGGACAGTGCAGAGGCTGGAATGATCCGTTTCATCAGTTCACATCTCCATTATGTTGGCCCGCGCCATTACCGGCGACGGGCTGAGTGGCGGGGGCGTCCGGTGCCCGGTTCTGCAAATCCACAATCCAGTTCGCCACATTGGTGTCCGGTTGTTTTTGCAGCTCCTGGTAAGCCTGGAAATGTGTCAGGGCAAGATTCAGGTCCTGCAGGTACAGCTCGCCAAGAACCGCCAGATTGAAATGGGCACGGGCATACTTGGGATCGAGCGCCAGGGCGCGTTGATAATGCATTCGTGAGTCATCAAACTTGCCTTGTTCGCGCAAGGCCAGCCCCAGGCCGTTGTGGCAGTAGGGGTTGGAATCATTCACGGTCAGGCAGTCACGGAAGGCCTTGTCTGCCTTTCCCCAATCTTCCTGTTGCATGTAAATCAACGCCACGTTCAGTCTTGGGCCAGACAATTGTGGGTAACGCTCTGCCAGTGACTGGAACATGACCAGCGCCTGTTGATCATTGCCTGCCATTCGGGTCTGCAGGGCGCGTGCATATTCCCCCATGGCTTGCTGAGCCACCTTTTCGACTTTTGGGTCGTGGGGGACCGGGGGGATGTGTACTGCATCGCTGTCCGAGGCGGCGCCACCGGCTTTCTGCCCTTCATATTTGCTGGTATGTCCCTGGGCCGTTTCGCCGTCCAGACCACCACCGGTAGTTGCACAGCCAGACAGCAACAAGGCAACGGTCAGACCCGACGCCGCCAGCAATGACCTGCCGTGATCAGTAAATAATGTCCACATGGCTCTCAACCTGTTCAAACTTCGCGTAACGGCCAGGGATCAGCTCGGCGAGGGCGCCAAAGCTTTTCTTCACCCACTGGTCGTAAATCTTGTCGGTTACCAGATCCGCATTGGCAATCAGGATATCGATGGCCTGATCCTCGTAAGGCAGGGCCTTGTCTTCCAGCAGCATGGTGTATTCTTCGAGTTCAAGCTCGTCCAGGCCGTTGGGGCGTTCGGAATCGATCAGATCCTTGGCCAGTACCCGATACATTTCGCCGATCTTGTAGTTGGCGGCGGTGGCATACTCAGCGACACCAATGTCAGCCACTGCCTGATAATCCGCCAGGGCGGTTTTCATGACGCCGGTCTTGGCGGCCAGCGAGGTTTTCAGCGGTTGCTCCAGCTTGATGCTGTTGAACTTCTGGAAGTTTGGTTCCGCCAGCGTAAAGCTGGCATAGGCCGCAAGCCAGGCAACACGGTCGGTGGCGTTGCCGCCAGCTTCCCGGTAGCTGGTCACCAGCTGCCTCAGCCAATAGGTTTCCCGCTCGCTGTTCCCGGTTTTTCGATTCAGCTCAACCAGTCGGAACTGGGCCTCAGAGCGGAAGTCGTAGGGTTCCGGCCACTCTTGAAGATACTGTTTGTAGAGGGCGATGGATGCTTCCGGTTGGTTGGCACGGTCTTGCATCTCTGCGGCTTTCCACAGGGCCTGGCGAGATAGCTCTGCGTTTTCTGCCTTGTAGTTGGATGCGATCAGTGCCAGCTCACCTGCAGCGGCGGTGTAATTACCCTGTTGCTCGTAAGCCACAGCCAATTTGTCCGGAATGGTTTCGGTCAGCGCATCGCCTGGGTAGCGCTGACGGAACGCTTCCAGCACCGGGATTGCATCGGCACTTCGGCCCTGAGCGATGAACACAGTGGCAGCATCGAACTCTGCGTTCTTGCGGACTGCGGCTTCAGGCACGGTCTGGCCGACCCGCAGGAAAGTGGCTGCCGCCAGATCCATATCGCCAGCCTGCTGCGCCTGTTCGGCCTGACGATAGATGCTGATCGCCAGTTTTTCACGGTATTGGGCGCGGTTTTCCGGTGTCAATTCCAGTGCCAGCAACTTTCCGTAGGCCAGTTCTGCAACCTTGTAGTTGGCCAAGTCAAATTCGCCGTTGGCTATGGTGGCCCAGCCATATATCAAGTGAGCATTGGAGGGCGCCGGCTGGCGGCTGACGAGAATGCCTGCGGTTTTGACGGCGCCCTCAACATCACCCAGTGCCAATTGGTCTTCGGCCGTGTTCTGCAGGACGTTGGGGACCTCCGGGTGCTGCGGGAAGCTTTGCCCAAACTTTTGAGAGCTGGCAATTTTCTGTTGACGCCATTGCGCCTTTTCTTCTTCCTGTAGCTGCTCGCTTGAGAGTATCTGTTGATATGCGATCAGGGCGGAGAAGGCGGCATTGCCAGACTCGGCATATTCGGGGTAACCGTACGCTGTGCGTTCAAACTCGGTGATGGCTGCGGGGTACTGGTTGGCAGCGTAGAGCACGTCGGCATAGCGATGATTCACGTCGCCCTGATTGGCGCTGACGGGCGGGGTGTCCAGGTACTGTTTGTACCATTGCGCCGGTGCCAGGTAGGCATCGGGTTTGCCGGCTTTCTGGGCCAGTACATGGTGGTATTGCGCCAGATCGAGAATGTGGCCTTTCAGCAAATCAACATACTGTTGGCGAATGTCCGGGTGGCGGTTCCAGTAGTCGCTGGTGATGCCATAGTGCTGAACGTATTTTTCCTTGGCTGGCAGGACCAGAGTGGGGAAGCCCCCTTTCTGGTAAGAATCGATCTGCAGGCTGGAAAATTCAGGAGCCAGCTCGGAATCGGGATAGGCATTCACGTACATGTCGAAGGTTTCCGCGGCATCACGGAAGCGCTCCTGATTCAGGTATACCTGACCCAGCGTACGATAGATCTCCGGCTCGTAATCCCGGCTGCCGTTGCGAGCAAACCATTTGCGTACAGATTCGGCACCGTCCTGGTTGCTGAACGCCAGGCTGACGACTCGCTGGGTGTCCTTGAACAGCTTGCCTTCCATGCTGGTGTCATCATCAAGCGCCGCGTGGCCATTCAGGTTGTCCAGCAAGGTGAAGAAGCTGTTTTGGGCTTCCTTGTAGTCGCCGAGCTTGTAATGGCTCCAGCCGTTTTTGTAGAGGGCCTGGTTATAGAATTCGTTGTTTTTGCCACGACGGATAACGTCGGCATACGCCTTTTCCGCGTATTCGAAATCGCCTTCAGAGAACAGCAACTCACCACGACGGAACTGGGACTCCAGAGCCCACTCACTGTTAGGGTACTGACTCACGAGGGCGTCCAGGCTTTCGCGAGCCTTGTCCAGATCACCGTCCATCGCGTAAGCCTTGGAGAGCAGGTAATACGCTTCGGCACGCTGATTCGGATCGTTGGTGCTGTTCAGAAGCTCCTGGTAGAGCGAAATGGCAGTGCTGTAGTCAACATTTTCATCAGGTACAGACGGCGCAACACTGCCGGCAACATCCAGGAGCGCGAGTTTTCGCTCAGTGTCGTCAGTGGTTTCTACCTGATTCATGGTGTTGTCGTAGAGCATTTGGTCGACTTGTTGCTCAAGGCGTTCGTCTTCTTCCTGGGCAGCATAGAGGTCTTGCTCGGTAGCGGAAGACAAAGCAAGGTCGGCCATGCGACGCAGGGTTTTGGCGCGCCGTTCAGGGTCGTCGAACAGTTCCGCGGCCTGGCGATAACTGTCCAGCGCGTCCTGGGTGGTGGCGTTATCCAGTTGTTGTTCTTCGATGACAATGTCGGTGCTTTCAAGGTCGCCCAGCGTGGTGCCGCCGAAGCGAGCCTGTTGCTCGAGCGTTCCGTTGGTGGGCGCGCTGGCACAACCGCTGAGAGTAATAATGGCAGCAGCGAGACCGTGTAGACGGAAACGGTTCACGATGAAGTCCTCTGATTCTTGTCGCCTGAGACGGAGGTATCCTGAATACGAGCGATGGATAGATGCGCCTCGGCAAGCTGGTCAGCCAGCTTTTTCTGGTTGCTTTTAAGTAGCTCCAGGGCATCGTTCTGCATGCTTTTTTCCAGTGCCTCAAGCGTTTTTATCGTTTCTACACGGATCCGTTCGATCCGTTGGCTTTGTGACGCCAGTCGTGTCCCCAGATCGTCCCGGGTACGCAGGGTGGCATCCCTGATTTGCTGTTTGACCGCGGCAATGCGCTCAGCAAGAACCCGATTTTCATCCTGGAGTGTGGCAGCATCTTGAATCTGTTTTTCGCGCTGTTCTACCGACTGGTGGGCAATATCCCACAATAAAAGACCCCTGACGCGGCGTAGTCGTAGTGCGTTCTGGTGACTGGAGCCCGGGATCGTGCCGAATTTCCGGGCCAACCCGTCTACCTTGTTCCACATGATCGCCTGTTCCGGATTAGCTACGTCTTCAGGGGCGCTCATATCAACAAAGTTGGGGATGTTGTTTGCCAGACGGTCCGTGGCAAGGGTGAGCTGCTCCTGGCGACGAATCTGTTCGGAAACGGACTGGCGCACGTGAGGCAGGTATTTGTTAAGGCTGGCTTGTTGAATCGTGTAGCTTTCCTGCATGGCGGGCAATGAACGCTGCCAATGCTCGACCATGCTCTTGATCTGGTGAATCTGCCGATAGTGCTCGAAGCGCTGTGAGAAGGCGTTGCTGGAAAACAGCTTGTAAAGATAGGACAGCTCGCCACCGGCAGCCATGTCATCGGTGTTGGCGGGAAGAAAGCCGGTTTCGTTCACATCTTCGGGCAGCAGATTTTCGGCCCAGCCACTTTCCTGAATACGGTTGATGGCTCGCTGGATGTCTTTCAGGGACTCACGGTACTGACTGGCTGCATACTGATAGCCTGCCAGTGCCTGGGGCATACCGCCGAGCTCTTCATAAGCCCGCGGCGCCAGCATCAGGGCCTCTTGCACAGAGGGGTGATTGCTGTTGCGTCGCACGGCTTCCAGCCACAACGGCAGGGCGCGTTTTATGTCGCCGGCACGGTAGTTGGCCAGTCCGAGAGCGAGCAGGGCATCTTCAGAGAAGGGCCCATCACTGCGAACCTGGCGCAGATCGCTACGGGCACTTTCCAGATTCCCGTTGCGAATTTCGGTCAATCCGGCTGCCAGTGCTGCCCGGTCGCGCAGGGCCAGTGCCTGATCAGAATTGCCGCCGGCCTTGAGCAAGGATTTCAGCAGCTGCAGGCCATCGTCTGCGTGGCCTGCACGAATCATGGCGACACCCATGTTATAGGTGGCGTAGCGGCCTTCATCCGTGTCGACGGGGACGGTGTTCAGGTAGTCCATGGCGCCAATAAAGTCTTGCTCTGCCATTAAAATATTGGCGAGCATCAGCCGGCGACGGGCTTCGTCAGCGGCTTCCAGTCCCTTGACGTTATCACCATCCAGAATCATGGCGGCTTCTTCCAGATTCCCTTCGCGATAATGCAGTGCCGCCTTGTGCAGCCAGGTCTGGGCGCGGGTCCGGCTGAGAATGTCTTTCTTGAGCAAACGGTTGAAGATGACTTCGGCGTTGCCGGGCAGGCCGTACGTCACGTAGAGATCGCCCAGTAGCAGTTCGGCGTAATCGGTGTCTTCGTTAAACAGTTCCTGATGCTGATTGACCAGCAACTTGTTGATGGCGTCGAAGTTGGCATGCCGGTAGAAATCAAACATGACTTCACCGAAAGCCAGGTAGCGGTGCTCTTCTACGCCAAGGGGAATGGGCCCCATGTCGATGTCATCAAAGAACTCGACTTTGGCAGCGTGAGACGACGCGCCGGCAGTAATGCACACTGCCAGCAGACAAGGGCGAAAAAGTCGCGGGATCATTGCTGATTCCACTCACGGAATTCAAATTTGTGCTGCTGCTTGTTGAGGTCGTCGACTACCTGCATTTCCACCATCTTGCGACCAGCCCCCTTGGTGAAGGTATAGGTGGTGGTTTTCTGATAGTCCTTGCCGAGCGGATCATAGCCGGTGATGGTCGCTTCGAGCACGTGACGGCCACTGGCCAGATTGCCGGTGTAGAGACGTTGAATGCCACCTTTGGTCAGGGATTCGAATTCCTGATCGGTATAGAAGTGGTAGCCGACATGATCACCGTCAATGGTGAGGTTGATGTCCACCAGCCGAATAGGCGTACCCACATCCACGGAGACAAAAATGTTGGTTTGTGGAGAGGCGTAAATCAGCTCCCTTTCCAGCAGGGTCAGGTCCCGGTTAAGGTCCAGCGCTTCGTTTTTGAGCTGGCGGATTTGCTCGGACAGGCCGTCATCATTATTGGCCACGGCAACGGAAGACAGAGCCAGAACCAGGGCGCCGCAAAAAGGCAGAAATGCTTTCATGGGATAGCTATCGCTTCATTTGTTGTTATTCGCCGGTATTTCTTCGGCATCTATGCCGATAGTTGTAATCAGAAGAATGGCTTAAATCAAGGACGAACGTCGGTCATTATTGGCCTTCAGGCACTTTTCAGTGGCTTCTATTGTCAAGGAGAGCCTCGTGTTTGATACGAAAATGCCATTATTTGCGGGCAGCTTGCTGGAAAAAGCCCTGAAAGAGCGCTTTTTTGATAAGAAATGGCGGTTCTGGCCCGCGTCAGGTGGTGATACCGCGTTAAGCGGTGTTCTTCAGAGTGAGCAGCGACGCCTGTTTGCCAAGTTCCATCCTGAAGGCTCCTTGTTGCAGGCTGAGGCCTGCGGATTGACCCAGCTGGGGAGGTGGGTGGATGTTCCTGACGTTATCGCCTGTGTGGAGGTTGAAGCGGGGGCCGTGCTGTTGCTGAGTTTCCGGCAACTGCGATCACTGGAAGGACAGGTGCAATGGCATCAGGCCGGTGAGCATTTGGCGAATCTGCATGCCTGCCGAAGTGAGTGGTACGGTGCGATGCAGGACAACTATGTCGGAGGGAGCGCGCAGTCCAATGCTTCCATGGCCTGCTGGCCTGACTTTTTTCGTGAACAGAGACTTGCCCCTCAATTAACGCGGGCTCGTCGGCGCGGACTCGATGGCATGGCGACACGCTACGTGGAGCAAGTCATGGGCCAGCTCGAACACTGGCTACCGGCTGCGCCTGCCGCCAGCTTGCTGCATGGTGACCTCTGGCAGGGGAACCTGGCCTGGGGGGAGCGGGGGCCGGTGTTCTTCGATCCAGCCTGTTATTATGGCGACCCTCAGGTGGATCTCGCGATGCTAAACCTGTTTGGGCGTGCCCCTGCCGCGTTTTATCACGGGTATCAGGGTAGGTTGCCAGATACGAAGCAGCAGCGTCCCTGGCCAGTCTATGACCTTTATCACTGGCTTAATCATTTCAATCTGTTTGGCGACAGCTATGCCGGTCAGGTGCGGCGCACCGCATTGGGTCTGCTGGATGCCTCTGGAGACACATGAAGATCATTGCTGATGCCAATATGCCTGGCCTTGAGGCCTTTGAGGCTCTGGGGCAGGTAGAGCGCCACGAGGGCCGCCGTTTACAGCGCGAACAACTGTTGGATGCAAAGGTGCTGCTGGTGCGTTCTGTTACCCATGTGGACCACGCATTGTTGGCCGGTACCCCGGTGCGGTTTGTCGGCTCGGCTACCATCGGTACGGATCACATTGATCAGCGCTGGCTGGCGTCTCAGGGGATTGCCTTTGCCCACGCTCCCGGTTGTAACGCCCGGGCGGTGGCAGAATATGTGCTTCAGGCTGTCTTGCTGTTGTGCCAGCAGCGTCAGTGCAGTCCGGTAGGCCTCACTGCGGGCGTTGTGGGTATGGGTAACGTTGGTGCGCGAGTCGCGGACTGGCTGACCGCCCTGGGCATGCGGGTGCGTGTCTGCGACCCCCCGTTGCAGCGCCAAGGGGTAGCGGGGCTGGAAGCGATAGATGCACTGCTGGACTGCGACGTGCTGACACTGCATGTTCCGCTGACCGAGGAGGGCGAGGACGCCACTCATCACCTGTTGGACAGTGCAAGGCTGGCGGCGCTGGGGGCAGACCAGATGCTGATCAACACCTGCCGGGGACCGGTGATTGATAATCAGGCACTACTGGGCTTGCTGGCGACAGGAAAAGGGCCGTTGACGATTCTGGATGTCTGGGAAAGTGAACCGGTTGTGCCCGAGGCGCTGTATCAACAGGTGGCATTTGGATCACCGCATATTGCGGGCTACAGTCTGGAAGGCAAGTTGAAGGGCACAGAGATGCTCCACGATGCCTTGTGTGACTGGCTGAAAACGGCGCGGGCCCCGGCGAGCCGGGAAAAAGCCAAACCGGTACTGGAGCAGTCTGTCAGCTGTGAGAGTGATGTGCTGGCGTTGCTGCACGGAGCCTACATGATCGAAGCGGATCACAAGCGGTTGGGTGAGAGCCTTCGGGAGTCGGATCCGGCAGCGGCCTTCGACCGGTTACGCAAACATTATCCCGTCCGCCACGAATTGCATCATTGGCAACATGAGGGCAGGGTGGCCGCCCAGTGGCAGCCGATCATGGCGCGCTTGTTTGCGTCTTCTTGAGGTTGTCGGTGGCGGGATAGTGGCCGAGATGCTCAAGGCTCTTGCAGGCCTGCTGGATCATGGTTTCAGTGATGGGCACTTCGTAGCCGTCCTCATCAATGATAGCGGCGCCGTTGAAGGTGCCTTCGGGGTGTTGGCTGTGCAGGTTCATGGCTGAGCCCCTGGTGCAGATTGACTTTAAATGTATACCCGGCAGCATGCTGCCAGCAACGCCATTTTTCTATCGGGATATGACCCTTTTATGAAGGTAGAGCAAGGTCTTTGTCTGGGAGTACTGGTAAACCCCTATGCCGGACTGGGTGGCAGTGTTGCCCTGAAAGGGAGTGATGGCATAGCGACCCGTGAGGAAGCGCTGCGCCGGGGCGCGATTGCCCAGGCGCCAGCCCGCATGGCGAGGGCCTTGTTAGCGTTGCAGGGGGTAAAAGGACTGCGTGTGGTGACCTGGGCAGATGACATGGGTGAGCGCAGCTGCCAGGACGCCGGAATCGACTGTGAGGTTGTTGGTCAGTCGGGGATGCCAAGCTCACCGGAGGATACCCGCAACGCGGCGATGGCCCTGGAGCAGGCGGGAGCAGAGCTGATCTTGTTCGCCGGCGGTGATGGCACCGCACGGGACCTGGTGGATGCGATAGGCGAGCGTTTACCGGTACTGGGTGTCCCTGCTGGCTGCAAGATGCATTCGGCGGTGTATGCCATCAATCCGGAGGCCGCGGGGGCGCTGCTGGCCGAGCTGGCAGCCGGAGAGCTGGTGGCTCTGCAGGCGGCAGAAGTGCGCGATATCGATGAAGAGGCCTTCCGTGAGGGGGTGGTTCGCGCCCGTCATTATGGCGAATTACAGGTGCCTGCTGAGGCAAGGTATTTGCAGCAGGTCAAATGCGGGGGGCGTGAAGTGGAAGACCTGGTGGTGACCGAGGCTGCCGCTTGGGTGGCCGATTCACTTGAGGATGATACCTGGTACCTGATGGGATCGGGGTCTACGGTGGCAGTGGTCATGGAGCAGCTGGGGCTGGAGAACACCTTGCTGGGTGTGGATGCCGTTTATAACCATCAGGTCGTCAAGGCGGATGCAAGTGCCAGTGAATTGATTGCCTTGATCGGAGACCAGCCTGCCAAAGCGGTCATCACCGTGATTGGCGGGCAGGGCCACCTGTTCGGGCGGGGGAATCAACAGTTCACCCCGGCGCTGATCCGCCGTCTTGGCAAGGACAATTTCCAGATTCTGGCCACACGGACCAAACTGAAGACGCTGGACGGGCGACCGCTGGTGGTCGACACAGGCGATGCCCGGCTGGACAAGGCATTGTGCGGTTTGTGGCCAGTGACAACCGGTTACGAAGATCTGATCCTTTATCGGGTCGGTACGGATGCCACCCTTGAGGGAGAGCCTCCTCAGGAGTGAATCAGCTCCGGCATGGGAGCCACCTTGCCGCTGCCCGGGAAAACCCCGTTATCCAGTGTCTTTCTGTCCAGTTTGAGGTGTTGCGCCAGTACCCCCTTGAAAACCCCCCTCAGGTCGTTGGCCGGCAGCAGGTCACGATCATCCTGAAGTGCGGCCAGACCGGGCCATTTACCATGCATTTTGCCGCCATTGATGGCGCCTCCTGCAAGCATTACCGCACTGCCGGTGCCATGATCGGTTCCCTGGGTGCCGTTGATTGCGACCGTGCGGCCAAATTCGGTGGTCACAATAATGGCTGTGTGCTTCCAGCTGGCCCCCAGACTTTTTTTGACCGCTTTGATTCCGTTGTCGAGTTGGCGAAGCTTGTTTTTCAGCACGGCATTCTGATTGGCGTGGGTATCCCAGCCGTTATCCTGAACCATGGCAATATTCGGTCCATCCTGGCGCGAGAGAAATCGCCCGGCGGCTTCCATGACCACGGGAAGCTGATTGATATTTTTTCCTTCGTTCGGTGCGATTTGCTGCGCGTTGAGCGCCTTCTCGTAGGCATCCGACAGCATCGGATCAGCCTGGTAGGCGTCCGCCAGCAGGCTGGCAAGCTCTTCCGGGGAAGATTTGCCGGGTGTGGGTGACCAGGTCATGAACGGGGCCTCGCCGCGGGCTATTAATGGTACTGAGCTGCTGATGGCAAGACCCCGGCTGTCTTCGAGGGCGGCGACGGCACGGTTTAACCAGCCGGTATCCAACCCGGTGGGGCTGTCGGTGCCATTTTCCAGGCAGTCCTGTGCATCGAAATGGGAGCGGCCGTGATAGGGAAGAGCGCAGGCATGAACAGCGGCGAACTCCTTGTCACGGTATAACGAATGGCAAAAAGCCAGAGAGGGGTGAAGCGCAAAAGTGTCGTCCAGTTGCAGCGGGCTGTCTTCACGACGGGATGGGGGGCCGAGGTCAAGGCTGCCGCGACGCGATGAGAACTGACTGTCGCCATAGGGCGGAATAGCTGAAAGCCCATCCAGTGCCCCTCGAAGTACCACAACAACCAGTCTGGGGGCCTGTGTCTGATGCGCTTTTGTCAGAGCTACGCCAGGCCACAGGGTCAGGCTGGCGGTCCCGGCGAGGAGGGAAAGAAACTGTCGGCGCTCCATTATCCTATCTCCACTGAAATTCCGGGCTCGCCAGCACAAGTGCAGTTGCCTGGCGGCGATTGCTGGCTTCGCTGATCGCCACTGCAGTGGCATCTCCCAGGCTCGGCCCGAGGGTGTCTCTGGCCAGTTCCATGGCGTCACGTTCACGGGGCAAGCGAGAGCTGTAACGTTGAGCGATGAACAGCCGCTTCCAGATCGCATCAGCACCGATCCATTGGCTGGCAGTATCTGGCCAACCCGCGGGCGATCCGGGCCGAAAGGCGTCCTGTCCCATCAGGTGCATTTCCCTCCGCCAGCGCCCCGTTTGTTTGGCAATAGGGCGGGTATCCAGACCTCGGTGAATGGCGATCAGGTACTCGTCGGGTCGGCGGAACTTTCGGGTATCGGTCTGCCAGGCCAGATCGGATTTGAAGAGCGCCTGATAGACCGCCTTGAGGTCTCCATCGCTCTTCTGATAGATCCTCGACAGGGTGTGGACCAGTTCTGCTGGTGGAGTATCACTGACAAAGTGCCGACACAGCTTTTCACTGATAAAACGCCCGGTATTGGGGTCTTTCGCGAGTCGTGCGAGCATCGCTTCACCTTGTGCTACTCCTTTCTGGGCAAAATGTTCACCGAGGAACTGGCGCGCGCCAGGCTCGTGGTAACCGATGGCAAAACGGCTGCCATGGGTGCCCATGGGGGTGCCTTTGCGTGCGGCGATCCATGGACGCCATCCGGTGATGCCTTGTGCGAGCGCAATGATATCGTCTTGATCGTATCCGCCATCGCTGCTGAGGGTGTGGAGCTCGAGGATTTCCCGTGCCAAATTTTCGTTGATATCGTTCTTTCGTCCCCCGGCTTTCTGCCGGGCACGCCGCATGGCAACCGGGGAGTCAGGCCCGGTGGATTGCTGGTTGTCCAGATAAAGAAGCATGGCGGGATGTTGCTCCGCCGCAATCAGCAGGGATCCAAAGTCAGCCAGCATACCTTCTCGCAAGACCTCCCTTTCCAGGGTGCCGGCCATGAGTTGAAGGGGGCGTTTTTCATTGGAGAGGGCAAAGTGATTGCTCCAGAACATCACTAACCGTTCCGCAACGGGGTTCTGGGTATCGCACTGCAGGGTGGCTCGCAGGTTGATTTCTGCAAGCATGTTGTCACGAAACCGTTCACCGAATTTTAGCGGCTGATCTGCCATGTCGTTGCTATCGCCAGCGGATTTAACCTGTTCCCGCCATTCGACCATCTGTTTTTGGTAGTCAAGGCTACTGGGCAATGCTGCAAGAGCATCGCTGGGCAGGGGGGGCGTTTCAAGCTGGGCAAGCACCCAGTCCCTGGGAGCATGGGCGATGTCTTTCAGCTCACCCGGTCGGGCGCCAAGACCAAACCGGTTGGCTGCAATCAGGGCAAGATCCAGTTGCCGTGACATCCTTTACTCCTGTGGGGACGCTGCAGATTTGGAGTGTTGACCCATGGTGAGGGTTCCCGAAAAAGAAAAAAGCCCGGTGGAGCCGGGCTTTCGTTTGTCAGACGTGGCGTCGCTCCTGCAGCGCGCGAATCCGGTCGTCCAGCGGTGGGTGGGACGAAAACATGGCCTTCAGGCCCTGCTTGAATCCGGAATTGATGCCGAAGGCCACCAGGGTGTCGGGCATCTGGTTTGGTACCTCGGATTCGGCTTTCAGTCGCTGAAGCGCAGCGATCATGCTGTTTCGGTCCGCCAGTTCAGCACCCGCCTCATCGGCGCGGTACTCTCGGAAACGGGAGAACCACATGACAATGGCGCTGGCAGCAATACCAAAGATAATTTCTGCGATGAATACCACGATGTAGTAACCGAAGCCCAGCCCGCCGGAGCCATCATCGCGGCGCAGGAAGCTGTCCACGACCGACCCGACCACACGGGCGGCAAAGATCACGAAGGTGTTGACCACCCCCTGGATCAGACTCAGGGTAACCATGTCGCCGTTGGCCACGTGCCCAATCTCGTGCGCCAGTACGGCGCGGACTTCTTCGGGGCGGAAACGGTGCATCAGCCCCTGGGATACCGCCACCAGGGCGTCATTGCGGTTCCAGCCGGTGGCAAAGGCATTGGATTGCTGGGCAGGGAAGATGCCAACCTCCGGCATTTTGATTCCGGCCTTGTCGGAAAGCTCCTTCACGGTATCCAGTAACCAGCGCTCTGCCTGGTTGTCGGGCTGCTCGATGATCTTGACCCGTGCGGACCATTTGGCCATGGGCTTGGAGATAAACAGCGAAATCAGGGAGCCGGCAAAACCGAACACGGCACTGAAGATCAGCAAACTGCCCAGGTCCAGCCCGCCGCCGCTCTGCGCGAAATACGTGTTCACCCCGAGCAGGCTCAGGGTAATGCTGGCGACTACGATCACCGCCAGGTTGGTCAGCAGATAAAGCGCAATGCGCATCATCGTCGTGGTTCTCCGTCAATGTAGGGGGGTAAAACTCTCAATGGGGGCGGGGCGTCCTGATACAAGGTATGCGATACTTCGCACCCCCTGTTTATGCGACTGAAATGACCCCCAATGCCTGTCTCTCTCTCTGACCTGCTTGTTTCATATCTGGTTCCATCGTCCCAGCCGAAAATCCGTTATTTCCATGGCCGCGGGAAAACCGTACCAGAACTGGAATGGCTGACGGTGGATTGCTTTGCCCCGGTGCTGGTGGCTACCGTGTTTCGGGAGCAGGACGAGACGTTTCTTGGCGAACTGCGAGATATGCTGCGAACGGTGATGGTCTCTCTGGCGTGCACATCCGTTGTGATACAGCACCGCTACGATGGCAAGGCCGACAACGAGCTCGTCTGTGGTGAATTGCCCGAGCTGCCAGTGGCAGAAGAAGATGGCCTGCGCTACAAGCTGGATTTTCAGCGTGGCCAGAATCTGGGTTTTTTTGCCGACATGGCCGAAGGGCGTCGCTGGATTCGGGGGCGGGCAGAAGGCAAGAAAGTACTGAACCTGTTTAGCTTTACCTGCAGTTTCTCTGTGGCGGCCTTGGCGGGTGGGGCCGAGTCGGTGGTCAATATCGACCTCTCAGATGCGGCTCTGACGCTGGGCAAGCAGAACCACGCGCTCAATGGGTTCCAGGATGCCAGAGTGCATTACCTGCCACACAACATCTTCCGTAGCTGGAAAAAGCTTCACAGCCTGGGCCGCTACGACATTATCGTGATCGACCCGCCCAGCGCCCAGAAGGGTAGCTTCATGGTGGAGAAGGACTATCCGAAAGTCCTTCGTAAGCTGCACAAATTGCTGGCCCATGATGCCGAGATTCTGGCGTGTGTGAATGCGCCCTGGCTCGATTATGCCTGGTTGGAGAACTGCGTTGCAGAGAATCTGCCTGGCGCTGAGCGCATTGCACGGCTACCCGGCACGGCAGGATTCGACGAAGCCGAAGAGCCGGCACTGAAAACCTTGCATTATCGCTATCGTCGGCCGGTGGAGCTGGATCAAGCCTGATCTGCGTTGGGTGAAGGTCAAGCACGGTAAAATACCCAGTTTCGAAGCAAGCTGGCTATAGCAATCTTCGCGATTCGTGCTAAAGCAGGGAGGGTGCGTCGGCCGGTAAGTTGGGTATCAGATCACTGAATTCTTCTGCCTGTACCGGGCTTGGTTGTCTTGACAGCAGGTAACGAACGACCGCAGTGGTGCGCACTGAATCCTGGCTGCGTATTGCCCGCAGGAATTGTTCGGCCAGGGTGGCGCGCTCATGCTGCACGGTGGCAGGCAGTTGCGGGTCGGTAGAGTCAAAACGCAGCTCACTCAGCGCGGTGAGCAGCACAAAAGCCTTGTTGGTCAACACCGCCTGCTCAAGCCCCTCTTCAAAGATGGTGGCTTGATAGCGCAGGTAACCTTCCTCCGCCAGCCACAGCATCGCCCCAAGGCAGGCCATATGCCGGGCGCTGTGCAGGCCCACATCATCGACTTCCGTCGGGCCGATGACATCTTCCACATACAGCGCGCCGGGGCGAGGGAAGGTCATGTAGGCCTGCATCAGTATGCGGGCCACATCATGGCTGAAATCGTCGATGTGCAGATGAGACATAAAGGCAGCTAACAGTTAACAGTGAATAGTTAACAGCGATAAACGCTATTTTTTTCGTACCCGATCCAGATACCGGGCAATGCGCCCGATGGAATCTTCGAGATCATCCACTCGTGGCAGGAATACCACGCGGAAGTGATCGGGATCCGGCCAGTTGAAGGCGGTGCCTTGCACGATCAGCACTTTCTCTTCGCGAAGCAGATCCAGTGCGAAGGCTTCATCGTCCTGGAACGGGAAGACTTTCGGGTCCAGTTTCGGGAACAGGTACAAAGCGGATTTTGGTTTCACGCAGCTGACCCCGGGGATAGATTCCAGCATGTCCCAGGCCAGATCCCGTTGGCGACCGAGTCTGCCGGTGGGCAGTACCAAATCATTGATGCTCTGGTAACCCCCGAGGGCCGTCTGGATGGCGTGCTGGCTGGGGACGTTGGCACACAGCCGCATGCTGGCCAGCATATCCAGGCCTTCGATATAGCTTTCGGCGCGGTGTTTGGCGCCGGAAATGACCATCCAGCCGGCACGAAAGCCCGCAGCACGGTAATTCTTGGACAACCCATTGAAGGTGATGAACAGCAGGTCATCGGCCATGGAAGCAATGGAGGTGTGTTCTTCACCGTCGTACAGGATCTTGTCGTAGATCTCGTCGGCGAACACGATCAGGTTGTTTTCGCGGGCAATCTGCAGCAGTTCCTGCAGCATGGCCGGCTCGTAGTTGGCCCCGGTCGGGTTGTTGGGGTTGATGATGACCAGAGCCTTGGTGTTCTTGTTTACCTTGGCACGAATATCTTCCAGAGACGGTTGCCAGTCCTGTTGCTCGTCGCACAGGTAGTGCACCGGGGTGCCGCCGGACAGACGGACAGAGGCCGTCCACAGTGGGTAGTCAGGGGCGGGCAGCAGAACCTCGTCACCGCTGTTCAGGAGTGCCTGCATGGCCATGACGATCAGTTCGGAGACCCCATTGCCGATGATCACATCATCAACGGTAACCCCTTCGATGCCCTTGGTCTGGGTGTATTGCATGACGGCTTTGCGCGCCGGGAACAGGCCTTTGGAATGGCAGTAGCCAGTGGACTCGGGCAGGTTGCTGATCACGTCCTGAAGCAGCTCTTCGGGGGCTTCGAAACCGAACGGGGCAGGGTTGCCGATGTTCAGTTTGATCACACGGTGCCCTTCGTCTTCAAGGCGATGCGCTTCACGCAGCACCGGGCCGCGGATGTCATAACATACGCCTTTGAGCTTGTCGGATTTGTTGACGTGATAACTGTCGATGGTCATGCCGGTCCTGTTTGTCTGTGTCGGCGTTGGTCGGCCGTGAAATAAGAAGCGCCCAGGGTTCTGTTGCGCAAGGGATCAATTCTACAATGTCGCTTCGCCAAGCACCAAAACGAAATACGGAGAAGAGCGTGACCCCATTCAAGGATTTGCTGGCCCTGGCCGTTAACCGTAAAGGCAGCCTGAAGGCGGTGCAAAGCCAGCTCCCTGAGGTAGCTGATCAGGCCACTCTGCGTAGCCGTGATGACGCCTGGTATTTGTCTGCCATGACCCGACGGGTGTTCCGCGCCGGGCTCAAACATTCTCTGGTCGATAATAAATGGCCCGCATTTGAAGAGGCCTTTTTTGGGTTTGACCCCGAAAAACTGGTGCTTATGCCCGACCCCATGCTGGACGAGCGCATGCAGGATACGCGGTTGATCCGGCACTGGGGCAAGATGAAAGCGATCCGCCACAATGCCCAGTTCGTCATCGATCTGGCCCAGGAATATGGCAGCGTAGGGGAGTGGTTGGCGGTCTGGCCCACGGATGACACGGTAGGCATGTGGCAGTTGCTCAAAAAGCGCGGCAAGCAACTGGGCGGCAATTCCGGAGCGGCCTTTCTGCGCATGGTCGGGCGGGATACCTGGTACCCCACCGACGATGTGGTGGCGGTGCTGAAAGCCCATAACATTCTCGATAAGGCGCCGGCCAGTCAGCGAGATCAGCGGGCGGCTCAGGCGGCCTTCAATATCTGGCAGGCAGAAAGTGGCTGGCCCCAGGCTCACATCAGCAAGGTGCTGGCGTTTACGGTGGGTTGATGCCCCGCAGGCGCGTCTTGATGCGGGCGGGTGCTTTAATGATAATGACTCGCCTTTCTAACTGTGAATCAGGTTCAATATGACCCATACACACTCCCCGGGGCGCCTTTTCCTCGTCCTGGCCGCTTTAGTGTCACTGTCACTCCCTGCCTTTGCCTCAAACCAGACCGCGCTTGTCCAGCTGGTCGAGTACGTTGGGGCCGATTACATCAATGCCGTTGTCGATGGCCAGGTGGTCAGCGAAGAAGAATATGCCGAAATGGCGGAGTTCACCGAGCTGCTGGCAGAGGGGGTAGCGACGCTTCCGGATGCTGATGGCAAAGCCGCGCTTCAGCAGCAGGCGGATGCTCTGCAGCAGGCGGTGACGGACAAGGCTGCTGAGCCGCAGATCAAGGCGCTGGCGCAATCTATCCGTGGCACCCTGGTGTCGGTCTACGGTATCCCCGTATCCCCTAAAGCCGCGCCGGACCTCGCCCGCGCGGCAACACTGTATCAGACGCACTGCGCGGCCTGTCATGGGGCGCAGGGCAAGGGCGATGGCCCTGCGGGTGCCGCCCTTGAGCCTGCCCCCACGGACTTCACCGAGGTCGCCCGTTATAACGGCCGCTCGTTACTGGGTCTGCACACCACCATCACCCAGGGGGTGGAAGGGACCGGTATGGCGGCCTACGGCGACGCGCTTGGCGACGACGATCGTTGGGCGCTGGCGTTTTACGTGGGCAGCAAGGCGGTGACTGAGTCGGTGGCTTCTGAGGGGCGTGCGGCGTTCAACAACGTGCCGGGGATGAAGGCGTCGCTGAATCTGGACACCCTGGTGGCGCAGGCGCCGGAGGATGTGCTCAAGGCGCAGGGCGAGAAAGCCTATGCCGCGCTGGGTTATTTGCGCAGCGAGCCGTCTGCGTTGTTCAACAAGAACCGCTTTATCGCCCTGAGCCATGACAAGCTTGCCGCGGCGGACAAGGCTTATACGGCGGGGGACCAGGCTGGTGCCAAAGCCGCAGCCCTGTCCGCTTATCTGGATGGCTTCGAAATGATTGAGCAGCAGCTGGCGGCGGTCGATGCTGCTCTGATGCGACGTGCAGAAGGCCAGTTTATGGCCGTACGTGAAGCCATCGACCGCGAGCGTGATGCCAGTGAGGTCAGTGAAAAAGTGTCCGCTGCCCAGCAAGGACTGGCGCAAGCGGCTGAGGCCTTGTCCGGCGATGGGTTGAGTCCGGCGGCGACCCTGTCGGCCAGTTTCTTTATCCTGTTCCGGGAAGGGCTGGAAGCCTTGCTGGTAGTGGTAGCCTTGCTCACCTTTACCCGTAAGGCCAATGCCGTACGGGCGACCCGTTATATTCATCTGGGTTGGATGCTGGCCCTGGTGGCCGGGGGTGTGACCTGGTACGTGGCCAATACGTTGATTACTTTCAGCGGTGCCTCGCGTGAACTGACGGAAGGGCTGGCGGGCGTCGTGGCCGCCTTTATCCTGTTCTATGTCGGTTTCTGGATGCACAGCAACAGTCATAGCCAGAAATGGCTGGGCTATATCCGCGACAAGGTGGACTCGGCGCTGGGTAGCGGCACGGTCTGGGTACTGGCGTTTGTCTCGTTTATTTCTGTGTACCGGGAAATTTTCGAGACGATCCTGTTTTACCAGGCGCTTTGGAGCCAGGTGACGTCTGTCACGCAGCCCTACCTTTTCTACGGTATTGCGGCTGCCGTCGTGGCGTTGGCCGTGGTCTGCCTGCTGTTCTTCCGCATCGGCATGAAGTTGCCGCTGAGCCTGTTCTTCCGGGTGACCAGTATTGTGCTGCTGGTGCTGTCGGTGATTCTGCTGGGCAACGGGATTGCAGCCCTTCAGGAAGCGGGCTTGATCAGCGCCTTCTATCTGGGTGTGCCCACCATAGAGTGGTTGGGCATTTATCCGACGGTGCAAGGGGTGGCCGCACAGGCCGTCGCCATCCTGCTGGCACTTGTGCTGTGGTGGAGAAGCCGCACGACAGGCTGACGGCGGATAAGGGCTCCATAAGGAGCCCTTTTTATGACTGTCGCACAGAGGTGCGCACAGATGTCCGAGTTTTCACCGTGGCCTTGATCAGCAATAATCCTGTCTCTTGCGGGTGAGTCCCACCCTGTCTTACAACGTCGTGTGCGACATTCAGACGCCTTTACCCTATGACACTACCGCATATCAGTTTTCTTGGAATCGGTCTGATGGGGACGCCCATGGTCTCCCGGCTTCTGGCTGCCGGTTTCCCCATGACGATCTGGAACCGCAGCCGTGATAAAGCGCAACCGTTTCAGGATCGCGCGCGGGTGGCAGACAGCCCCGCCGACGCCGTGGCTGACGCAGATGTGATTATCACCATGCTGGAGAATGGTTCAGTAGTCGATCAGGTGCTGTATCACAGTGGCGCCATTGCCGGCCTGCGTCAGGGAGCGCTGGTGGTCGATATGAGTTCGGTGGAGCCGGGTACGGCTCGACGGCATGCGGCACGGGTGGAAGAGCAGGGTGGCCAGTATCTGGATGCACCGGTGTCCGGGGGCACCCGCGGTGCAGAAGCGGGTACCCTTTCCATCATGGCGGGGGGCGCGGATGAGGCGTTCGTACAGGCGGCTGACATCTTTCACCCCATGGGAAAGGTGACCCACATTGGTCCGGTGGGCAGTGGCCAGCTCGCCAAACTGGCCAATCAGGCCATTGTCGGGATTACCATTGGGGCGGTGTCCGAAGCCCTGCTGTTGGCTGCAAAAGGCGGTGCCAGACCGGACAAGGTGCGAGAGGCATTGATGGGCGGATTTGCGGGCAGCAAGATTCTCGAGCAACACGGCGAGCGGATGCTGCAGCGTAACTTTGAGCCTGGGGCTCCCGCCCGTATCCAGCTCAAGGATCTTCGCATGATCCTGGATGAAGCCCGTGCCGAAGGATTGAGCTTGCCTCTGACTCAGCGTGTATTCGAGGAATACCGCGCGCTGTTGGCCAGTGGGCACGGTGAAGTGGACCACAGTGGCCTGTTGCTGGAACTGGAGCGTCTCAATGGCGTCCGACTGGTTGAACCCGCCGCCGACAAGGATTCCTGATGCCCCGTTTCGCTGCCAACCTGAGCATGCTGTATACCGAGCTGCCGTTTCTGGATCGCTTTCAGGCTGCGGCCGAGGCGGGTTTCGGCGGTGTGGAATACCTGTTTCCGTACCCTTGGGACATTGCTGAACTGCAGGCAAGGTTGGCCGATCATGGTCTGAGCCAGGTGTTGTTTAACCTGCCACCGGGGGACTGGGAGCAGGGTGAGCGAGGCATCGCCTGCCTGCCCGATCGGGTGGAGGAGTTTCGTGAAGGGGTTTTTCAGGCGCTGGAGTATGCCCGCGGATTAGACTGCCTACAGATCAATTGTCTGGCGGGGCTGCGTCCGGACTCGCTTGCGCTGGAGATCGCCTTCGATACCCTGGTTGATAATCTGCGTTTTGCGGCGGACCTGCTGGCCGCAGACGGGCGAACCCTGATGGTCGAAGCCATCAATAGTCGGGTGGATATGCCCGGTTTTTTGCTGGACCGGTCTGCCACCGCGCTGGCGGCGATCGAAGCGGCCGGGCGAGACAACATTCGTTTGCAGTATGACATCTATCATATGCAGATCATGGAAGGTGATCTTTGCCGTTCCCTTTCCCGACTTTGTCCCCATATAGGACATATCCAGTTTGCGGATAATCCGGGGCGCCATGAACCCGGTACGGGAGAAATCCATTTCCAACAGGTATTTGCGCATATCGACAGCCTGGATTACCAGGGGTGGGTCAGTGCCGAATACCGGCCACAAACGGATACCAGCAGCAGTCTTGGCTGGTTTCATTCACTGAAGTAACGGATTAACCATGCAATTCAATTGGGGCGGCAAGATTATTCTCGGTCTGCTGGGCATGCTGGTGGGTGGCCCCATCGGTCTGGGGATTGGTCTGCTGATTGGGCATATGCTCGATAAGGGGGCCGAACAGGTCCGGACCTTTAACCCTTTCCGCCCGTATGGACCGGGTGAGCAGCAAGCGGTGCAAAAAGCCCTGTTCGATACCGTGTTTTCGATCATGGGGCATCTTGCCAAGGCCGACGGCAGAGTGAGCGAGGATGAAATTGCCCAGGCTCGTGCGGTGATGGACCGCATGCAGCTTGACGAGGAACAGCGCAAGCAAGCCATTGCGTTGTTTAACCGTGGCAAGGAAGCCGATTTCCCCTTGCAGGACACGGTTGCACAATTTGCCCATGCGGTCCGGTTTCGCAAGCAACTGATTTTGGTCTTGCTGGAAGTGCTGCTGCAAATTGCCCTTGCTGACGGCACCTTGCACGAGGAAGAGGAGGCGGTCTTGCTACGGGTGGCAGAGGGGTTGGGCGTGCCGCCCCAGCAGTTCCGTCAGATTCTGAACATGCTGTTGGCACAGGCGCAATTCTCCGGTGCCCGGCCGGGTGGTCAAGGCGGGCAACAATACGGCCCGGGGCCGTCGCGGCCATCGCTCGCTCAGGCCTATCAGGTGCTGGGGGTGGATGAATCGGCGTCTAATCCCGAGATCAAGAAGGCCTACCGTAAATTGATGAGCCAGCACCATCCGGACAAGATGGCCGCCCGAGGTGTACCGGAAGAAATGATCCGCATGGCCACGGAAAAAACCGCAGAGATCAGTAAGGCCTACGAGATGATCAAGGAAAGCCGGGGTTTCAAATAACGCGATCCCGACGGGAGTGCCCGTGAGGGCTCTCCCCATTGATCTTCACCCCTGATGCTTTCCCTTGAGCCTCAATAGCTGGCGCTGGTGAGTCGGTCCACTTTCGGGATGGACCAGCCACTGCTGACCAGCTCACTTTCGCCGGTCCACCACCGATTCAGCAAACGCGTTGCCAGATCCGCCCGGGCCCGGCCACGCAGCCGTTGTTGTGCTTCCTGGAAAGCGGGCTGGTAGCGCAATCGTTCCGGCAGATTGCGGGTAATGTCCATCAGCCGCTGAAGCTGGCGTTGGTGCTGCCGGTGTCGGTCCAGATTGCGTTGTGGCAGTTGGCAGGCCTGCTGCCAGTGCCCGGGCAATTGATACGCCGCGTGGGGGTAATACGCGCCATAGGGGGTTCTGCCCGGATAGCCCTGCTCCCGGAGTAGTGCATCCAGAACCTGTTGTCGCCGAGGCGAGAGAGAGACGGGCCTGGCCAGTCTGTGCTGCCACCAGCGGCGCCAGCGATGCCAGTCTGCGGGAAGGGCCTGTTGAGGAATTCCCATGACCTGGGCAAGTAGCATCGCTTCTTCGAAGAGCCGCTCCTGCAGCGCACTGTTGATCGGTTCAATGACGCTCTGGTGAACCGTCATACAAGAGTCGACCCAGGCGCTCAGTGCGTAAACCAGAGTGTCACTGTCATCCACATCAAATAGCGTCTTGTTGCGAGCCTTCTGGCTGTTCAATGTCACCAACGCCTGGTCCAGATTGCCGAATACGACCTTTAGTAAAAACACCTGAGTGTGCTGGATGCGTTGTACTGCATCATGGTGGCTGGGCATCAGCTGCGACAGCCTGCTGTTGGCGAGAGCCAGTAGCAGCGTGCGCCCCTGGGCAAGCGCAGTCAGGTTCTCACGCAGCAGTTGCCAGATAACAGAGCCAGGGCCGAATAATCCGGCATCAGGATGAGAGCAGCGGTCTGCCGCCTGTTCAAGGCCGGTCTGGATATGTTGACGAGTCAACAGATTTGGTAAAGCCATGATGGACGCCTCCCTGTGTCGTCACTGGACTACCACCCACCTTAGGTGACAACGTAGTACCCTCGAACATTCGATGGTAAGGGCAGGCAGGATTGAATCTAATCAGTCATTGTGGTGATTTGGCAGGGCTGCCTGAAAAGTATGCGGATAGTGGCGTAGTGTCGGTATTCGCAATGACGGAATGTCGCAAAGGAGAAAGGTTCATGTTGGGCGAAAATCATAGCATCCACCACGAATTTCCTGACTTTCACGACCGTATTGATGCCCTCTCGAAAACCGACCCGGACTTTCTTTCGCGGGTACATGAGCATGACAAACTCGACAAGCAGATCCGGGGCCTGGAAATGCGTGAAAGCCCGCTTTCCGATCAGGAAATGGAGCGCCTCAAACAGAATCGTCTGCATCTTAAAGACCTGATCTATCAGCGCCTTACTCAGGGAAGTTAACCGCAACTCTAAACAGGGTATTTCCACTGCGGCCTGTTCAGAACAGCTGTTGGTGTTACCTCATGAATTCTGTTGTCCGAAATGGTCATCAGACGTTCAGCCCAGCCAGGCACTCAGTGCCTGGTAGGGCAGAGAAGGCAGGCTCTACTGCATTTGCAGGGAGGCGCTGGTAGCCGTGATGGTTTGTTGGGCGTATTTGCCGGGTGGAAGGCCGTTGCTGTCCTTGCTGTAGAACAAGCGGGTGACGAAATAGAATTCTTGCCCGAAGGGAATATCGGTCAGTGAAAAGCCTACGTTGGGAAGCTGCCCGGGGAAGCGCTCGGGTTCGTTGACAAGATTTGCGTCGTCCTGATAAAGCAGCCTGACAGGGGTGTTGAAGCCTTTCACAAACGCCAGCTGTGCCAGCAGATCGAAGCCACGACCGGTACCAAACCAGATCCAGTTGTCGCCGGCCAGTGGCATGGTCAGCATGGTTTTTTCGGATTCCGACAGTGTCCCATCGGTGATCGCCACATGGTTACCGGTCCAACTGGTGACCAGCTTGCTGCCGTAGAGCCCGTTGCCATCCAGGGAAATATCCAGGGCAGGGCGCTCCAGTACCGTGTCAGCAATGCCGGGCAGAGTAAAGCGGCTATGGATTTCCACTTGCTGTGGCATGATCAAAAAATAGTTGTGTATCTTCAGCACGGGTACCCGTGCGACCTTCACCGAGGTGGACGCATACACCATTGCCGCCAGTGGGCCATTGATGATCTGTTTGACCTTGGGATCCAGATTATTGTTGTTCAGGGTGACGCGGTTGTTCTCGCCAAAGACGCCGGCACTTAAACGCAGTTTCAGCGTGTCGAGAATACTTTGTCGCTGGCCGTTTTCCCCCTCGAAGCCGCGAAAATAGAAGTTGTTCCATTTGAACAGGTTGTTGTCTGCCATGGTCAGAGCGAAATCCGTGCTCTTGATCGTCATGGTGGACGGATCAAACTGGATGTATCGATCGGTGTTCTGTAGATAGGCATTTTTGACCAGATAGAAAAGACGGGTCTGCTCGCCATGGGTGACGGCAAGTTGGGCAACGACGCTTTCGGTGGTCTGCCCAGACAGGGAGGGGCCACCATCTTCAAAACGTAGCAGTAGACGGTCTTCGGCGTCGATGCGCCTGGGGTCACCAATTCGGTCAGTGCTGCCGTCTTCCTCAAAGAACGGATACCCCTGTTCTGACCATTCCACCCACTGGTGAGGAACGGGGGCGAGGCGTCCTTCTTTCATGGCAAAGAACGAGTACAGGCCGTTCTGCTTGCCAAGCAGCTGGGGAAAGTCCTTGCCGGTGAGGGTCACCACCTGAGCCTGCAGGGCGAGGGGAAAGGCCAGAAGCAGCAAGAAAAGTGTGAACAATCTATTGTTGTTATTCATTGCCGTGTCACAGTAAAACCACAATGCCTCCCATCATGCGCGTTTCGTGATGGCCGTCAATGACCCTGGCAACGAACGGTGCGTCGGTGGGGTGTATGCGGTCAGGCCAACTCTGGCCTGCCGGAGAAGTGTTCCAGTGCCTGTGGGTTGGCTAGTGCATTGCGGTTGGTGACAGGGCGGCCGTGGATGACCTCCCGCACGGCCAGCTCCACGATCTTGCCGCTGACGGTGCGCGGAATTTCCGGCACCGTGAGGATCACCGCAGGGACATGACGCGGGCTGGCGCCTTCACGAATGGCTTGACGAATCTGTTGCTGAAGGGCGTCGGTAAGCGATTCTCCCTCTGCCAGGACCACAAACAACACCACGCGCACATCGCCTTGCCATTCCTGGCCCACTACGATGGCTTCGCGAATGGCACCGAGGGTTTCCACCTGCCGGTAAATTTCTGCGGTGCCGATACGCACTCCGCCGGGGTTAAGCACCGCATCCGAACGGCCATGGATAATCAGACCGTCGTTGCCATCGTGCGGCACCCGTTGGGCATAGTCTCCGTGGGCCCAGAGATTGTCGAAGCGGGCAAAGTAGGCGTTGTGGAAGCGTGTTCCATCCGGGTCATTCCAGAACTGCACCGGGCAGGAAGGGAAGGGCTGGCGGCACACCAGTTCCCCTTTGCGGTCGCTCAGGGCTTGCCCGCTGTCATCAAGCACGCACACATCCATCCCCAGCCCCAGGCATTGCAGTTCACCGCGATAGACGGGCACCAACGGGTTGCCGAGCGCGAAGCAGGAAATGATGTCAGTACCACCGGAGATCGAACTGACCAACAGATCCGGTTTGACCTGCTGATAGAGGAAATCATAACTCTCGTGAAGCAGGGGCGAGCCGGTGGAGAACAGGGTGCGCAGCTCATTGAGCTGATGGGATTCTCTGGGGACCAGCCCGGATTTTTCCACCGCCTGAATGAATTTTGCGCTGGTGCCGAAATGGGTAATGCGCTCGTTGTCGATCAGGTCAAACAGGCGTGCGGTGGAGGGGTAGGCGGGGTTGCCATCGTATAGCACCAGCGTTGCGCCGGTGTGCAGGCCGCAAATCAGCCAGTTCCACATCATCCAGCCACAGGTAGTGAAATAGAACAGGGTGTCATCACGGCCCACATCGCCGTGCAGTTGCAGTTCCTTGGTTTGCTGCAGCAAGGTGCCGCCGGCACCGTGAACGATGCACTTGGGCTGTCCGGTGGTGCCGGACGAGTAGAGAATGAACAGGGGGTGGTTGAACGGTAAGCGCTGAAATTCCGGGGCGGGTGCCGCTGCGTCGAGCCATGCTTGCCAGATCAGCGCCTTCTGCACCCGGCTGCTGCTGCCTTTGCCGGGCACCACCACCAGCAGTTCCGGGCTGAGTGCGCTATGCAGTTCGTGGATGCGGGGTTCCAGATCAATCCATTTACCATTGTAGTGGTAACCGTCACAGGCAATCAGAACCCGGGGTTCGATCTGGCCAAACCGGTCCAGCACCCCGGATACGCCGAAATCCGGGGAGCACGATGACCAGACCGCGCCGATCCAGGCGGCACCGAGGGCGGCCACCACGGTTTCGATACGGTTCGGCATGAAGCCCGCCACCCGGTCACCGGGCTGAACGCCTGCCGCCTGCAGTTGCGCGGCCACCTGGCCTGCGGCAACCCGTAGCTGGGCATAACTGATCACCTGACGGGTACCGTCTTCGAGCTCGCTGACCAGGGCCGGGTGAGCGTCGTTACGCTGTAGCAGGTTTTCGGCGTAGTTCAGGGTGGCTTGCGGGAACCAGCGACAGTCCTGAAAACGCGCTGCGGGTTCGAGCACGGTGCTGCCCGGTTCGCCGATGATGCCGCAGTGATCCCAGACCTGTCGCCAGAAGGTTTCCGGGTGTTGCACCGACCAGCCATGCAAGGCCCGGTAATCGGGGAGGGGCTCGCCACTGATCTCTCTGGCCTGCTGCCAGAAATGGCTCAGCTGGCTGTGTTGTTCGGCGCGTCCTGGTTGCCAGAGTGGTGCGGACATGGGGGTGTCTCCGTTGGGTTTCAGCGGGCGGAATCCGCCTCGAATTCGACCAGTAGGGTGCCTTCGCTGACGCTGTCGCCTGCACTCACCGGGAAATGCTGCACGGTGCCGGCTTCGGTGGCTCGTAGTGTGTGTTCCATTTTCATGGCTTCCAGCGTAATCACGGCATCGCCGGGTGCCACCGTAGCGCCAGCCTCAACATGCAGGGCCACGATGGTACCGCTCATGGGGGCGACAAAGCCGCCGGCGGCATCCTGTGCGGCGTTGTCGAGGGACGGGTTGAGGGTAACCGTGTAAGCCTGTCCCCCCACAAACAGTCGTACGGTGCGCGTTGAGGTCTGTAAATGGAAATAGCCGCACAGCGATTGCTGGCCCCAGCGCAGGCGAAAGGCGCTGTCGTTCACGGTGAGCTGCACCTGGCCGGTGTGTACTTCGGCACTGGCTTCTCCGTTATTTTCACGCACCATCACAGGATGCTGGTCCACCTGGCAGGCGGTGACGCGCACGCGCTGCCCCTGCGGGCGCCAGCCCTGCAGTGATTCCCAGGGGTGATCACTGGCAGTGGCAGGCAGTGCCGCCAGTCGGCTGGCGGCCACGGCCAGCAATGCAGGCTCGCAGGCATCAGTTTCGAGTAAGTGCGGGCGATGCTCCAGCAGGCGGGTGTCCAGCTCGGCAAGGGCAAAGGCCTCATCCGCCAGCACCCGTCGCAGGAAGGGTGCGTTGTGATGAATCCCTTGCAGTTCGAGCCGATTCAGGGCGTTGATCAGTTTTTGCCGGGCGGCCTGGCGATCCTCTCCATAACAGATCAGCTTGGCGATCATCGGGTCGTAGAATTCTTCGACCCGGTCCCCCTGTTCGTACCCGGCATCGACGCGGGCCAGTTCGTGGGGCCAACGCAGGTGACTGAGCAGGCCGGAAGAGGGCAGAAAACCCTGTTCCGGGTTTTCTGCGTACAGGCGAACTTCCATGGCATGGCCATGACGCTGAATCTGCTGTTGTGCCTTGGGCAGCGGCTCCCCTGCGGCGACCGCCAGTTGCCAGGCCACCAGGTCTTCTCCGGTGATCATTTCGGTGACAGGGTGTTCCACCTGCAGGCGGGTGTTCATTTCCATGAAATAAAACTGGCCATCAGGAGCGTATAAAAACTCCACCGTGCCGGCGCCACGGTAATCAATGGCCAGGGCGGCCTGAACGGCAGCGTTGCCGAACGCCTGGCGGGTCTGTTCATCCAGACCCGGTGCCGGGGCTTCCTCAATGACCTTCTGGTGGCGACGCTGCACCGAGCAATCGCGCTCGAACAGGTGTACCGCATTGCCGTAATTGTCTGCGAAAACCTGCACTTCCACATGGCGGGCGGTGGGCAGGTAACGCTCCAGCAGCACGCGATCATCGCCGAAAGCACTGCGGGCTTCACGGCGAGCCGCGGCCAGGGATTCGGCAAACGCGTTGGCGCTGTTCACCACCCGCATGCCCTTGCCGCCGCCGCCGGCCACGGCCTTGATCAGCAGCGGAAAGCCGACACTGTCACTGGCGGCCAGTAGCGTCTCGTCACTGGCGCCGTCTTCATCGAAACCGGGCAGTACCGGGACACCGCTGTCGGCCATGAGCTGACGTGCAGCAGCCTTGTCACCCATCACTTCAATGGCGCGGGCGTTAGGGCCGACAAAAATGATGCCCGCCTGCTCACAGGCGGCCGCCAGCTCGGTATTCTCAGACAGAAAGCCGTAGCCGGGATGAATGGCATCCGCGCCAGTCTCCTTCGCTGCGGTGATAATCTTGTGGATCACCAGATAGCTTTCTCGCGCCGCTGCCGGGCCAAGGCATACGGCCTGATCCGCCTCACGGACATGGGGCAGGGTCGCATCCACATCGGAGTACACTGCCACGGTGGCAATGCCTTGTTGCCGACAGGTGCGGATGATGCGACGGGCAATTTCCCCGCGGTTGGCGATCAGCAGTTTTTTTATCGTTGCCATGGTTATGCCTATTTGCGGTTGCAGGCGCGTTGCTGGCGGCGCGATTCCCGGCGTGGGTTGGTCGCGCCGCCAGTGACGCTCCTACGGAAAAGTGGGTTACATCCAGTTTGGTGAGCGTTTTTCCAGAAAAGCGCTCAGACCTTCCTGCCCTTCAGCGCTGGTACGCAGGCGGGCGATACGGGCGGCGGTGTCTTCCAGCATGGCTTCATCGATGGCGCCGTCATTGACCCGCGCGATCAGATCCCGGCAGGCGATCTGGGCCGCCGGACCGCCGCTGAGCAGCGCTTCGACCAGACGCCCAACGGCGCTGTCGAGTTCGGCTTCCGCAACCACCTCATGGGCAATGCCCAGTGCCTGTGCCCGGTCCGCCGGGATGACTTCGGCGGTCATGAAATAACGATTGGCCTGACGCGCACCGATGGCACGCACCACATAGGGGCTGATCACCGCAGGGATAATGCCGAGTTTGACTTCGCTCAGGCAGAAACGGGCGTTGTCTGCCGCCACGGCCATGTCGGCGGCACAGATCAATCCCAGGGCACCGCCAAAGGCGGCGCCCTGAACCCGGGCGACCACCGGTTTCGGGCACTGATCTATCGCCTGCATCAGCCTGGCAAGTTTCAGGGCATCGTCACGGTTCTGCTGCTCATCGAGCTGCCCCATGGCCCGCATCCAGTTGAGATCGGCCCCGGCGGAAAAATGCTTGCCCGCTGCCTGCAATACCACCACCCGAATCTCGGTGTCACCGCCAACGTTCTCAAACGCTTGGGTCAGTGACGCAATGATGGTGTCATCGAACGCGTTTCTTTTGTCAGGATTGTCCAGCGTAATGCGAGCAACCCTGCCTTCGATTTGTGTGCTAACGCTCATGTTTTGCTCCAGGGGTTAAGCGTCTGACGTCCGACGCAAAATCACATCCTGAACACGCCGTAACGCGTGTCCTCGATGGGGGCATTGAGGCTGGCAGAGATGGCCATGCCCAGGACGTCGCGGGTATCCGCCGGGTCGATGACGCCGTCATCCCAGAGCCGGGCACTGGCATACCAGGGCTGGGCCATCTGTTCGTACTGCTCGGTCATGTCGGACTGGAACTGACGGGCTTCGTCCTCGCTCCATTGCTGGCCTTTCTTTTTCATGGAAGCCTGCTTCACCTGGGTGAGCACGCTGGCGGCCTGTTCGCCACCCATGACGGAGATACGGGCGTTGGGCCACATGAACATAAAGCGAGGGTCATAGGCGCGCCCACACATGCCGTAGTTCCCGGCGCCAAAACTGCCACCAGTGATCACGGTAAATTTCGGCACGGTGGCACAGGCCACGGCATTGACCATTTTGGCCCCGTGTTTGGCGATCCCCTCTGACTCGTATTTCTTGCCGACCATGAAGCCGGTGATGTTCTGCAGGAACAGCAGAGGGATCTTTCGCTGGTTGCACAGTTCAATAAAGTGCGCGCCTTTCTGGGCCGATTCGGAATAGAGCACCCCGTCATTGGCGAGAATGCCCACCGGATAACCATGGATATGGGCGAAGCCGCACACCAGCGTGGTGCCATAGCGGGCCTTGAATTCATCCAGCTCAGAGCCATCGACGATGCGGGCGATCAGTTCCCGTGCCGGCATGGGCTGACGGGTGGTGGTGGGGATGACGCCATACAGCTCGTCGCTGGCATAAGCGGGGGGTAATACGGCGCGACGCTTGACCTGGTCCGGCTTGTGCCAGTTGAGGTGGGCGATGCAATTACGCGCCAGCGCCAAGGCATGGGGCTCGTCTTCGGCCAGATGGTCTGCCACCCCGGATTGCTCACAGTGCAGGTTGGCGCCACCCAGGGCTTCTGCGCTAACCACTTCGCCGGTAGCGGCCTTCACCAAGGGGGGGCCGGCCAGGAAGATCGTGGCTTGCTCTTTCACCATGATCACTTCGTCGGCCATGGCGGGTACGTAGGCGCCGCCAGCCGTACAGGAGCCGAGCACAACACTGATTTGCGGAATGCCACGGGCCGACATGTTGGCCATATTGAAGAAGATGCGGCCAAAGTGCTCCCGGTCCGGGAACACTTCATCCTGGCGGGGCAAGTTGGCGCCACCGGAATCCACCAGATAGACACAGGGCAGACGGTTTTCCGCTGCGATGCTCTGGGCACGCAGATGTTTCTTCACCGTGAGCGGGTAGTAGCTGCCGCCTTTAACCGTGGGGTCGTTGGCCACGATCATGCATTCCACGCCCTGGATCCGGCCAATGCCGCCCACACAGCCCGCCGCAGGGACGTCTTCGCCATAGACGCCATCGGCGGCCAGAGCGCCAATTTCCAGAAACGGGGAGCCCGGGTCCAGCAAGCGGTCGATGCGCTCGCGCACCGGTAACTTGCCCCGTTCGCGCAAGCGTTGCTCCGCCGCTTCACCGCCCCCGTGGGCAATGTGGGCCAGCTTGTCCTGAAGCTGCTGACGCAAGCCCAGGTTGTGCTCCCGGTTCGCCTGGAATTCCGGACTGGTCGGGTTGATCTGACTGTTAATCTTGGGCATGAATTCCTCGCTTGCAGGCTTCACGCTGGCACGCTCCACGCGGGAGGCGGCGTGCAAGCGTGGTGCGTGCGGCGTGTTAGCGTGTTTCGTTAAATAGCTCGCGGCCGATGAGCATGCGGCGGATTTCGCTGGTGCCGGCGCCGATCTCGTAGAGCTTGGCGTCACGCAGCAGGCGGCCGGTGGGGTACTCATTGATGTAGCCGTTGCCGCCAAGGGTCTGGATGGCTTCCAGGGCCATCTGGGTGGCGTTCTCGGCGCAGTAAAGGATGACGCCGGCGGCATCCTTGCGGTTGGTTTCGCCCCGGTCGCAGGCCTTGGCCACGTTATAGAGGTAGCTGCGGCTGGCGTTGAGCGTCACGTACATGTCGGCAAGCTTGCCCTGCATCAGCTGGAATTCACCGATGGCCTGACCGAACTGTTTGCGTTCGTGTACGTAGGGCACTACCACATCCATGCACGCTTGCATGATGCCGGTACAGCCACCGGACAGTACGGTGCGCTCGTAATCCAGGCCGCTCATCAGCACTTTCACGCCTTCATTTTCCTTGCCGAGGATGTTTTCGGCGGGTACCTGACAATCTTCGAAGACCAGTTCGCAGGTGTTGGAGCCGCGCATGCCCAGCTTGTCGAGTTTCTGGGCACGGGAGAATCCGGGGTAATCCCGCTCGACGATGAATGCAGTGATGCCTTTGGGGCCTGCGCTGGTGTCGGTCTTGGCGTAGATCACATAGGTGTGGGCATCGGGGCCATTGGTGATCCACATCTTGTTGCCGTTGAGGAGGTAATGGTCGCCTTTCTTGTCCGCACGCAGGCCCATGCTCACCACGTCAGAGCCCGCACCGGGCTCGCTCATGGCCAGGGCGCCGATCTGATCGCCACTGACCAGGCCGGGGAGGTACCTGGCTTTCTGGGCGTCGGTGCCGTTCAGGTAGATCTGGTTAACACACAGGTTGGAATGCGCGCCGTAGGACAGGCCAATGGAGGCCGATGCCCGGGAGATTTCCTCCATCACCAGGGTGTGGGCCAGATACCCCATGTTGGCGCCGCCGTATTCCTCGCTGACGGTAACCCCGAGCACACCCAGGTCACCCAGCTTCTTCCACATGGCCAGCGGGAACTGGTTGCTCTGATCCACCTCGGCTGCAATGGGCGCGATTTCCTTCTGGGCGAACTGGCGAACGCTGTCGCGCAGGGCCACCAGGGTTTCGTCCAGATCAAAATTGAAGCTGCTGTTGAACATGGCCTAACTCTCCAAATCATTCATGGCGTCAATGCAGCGTTGCTCCACGTCGTCGAGCTCCTGCTGCATGGCCTGGATATCGTGTAATTGTTGTTCCAGTTGTGCCCGGCGCTGGTGAATTTTTTCCTGCAGGGCAAGCAGCTGGTGGCGGTTGTCGCCCTGGGGCTGGTACATGCCGATCAGCTCCTTCGACTCCGCCAGGGAGAACCCCAGTCGCTTGCCCCGCAGGATCAGTTTCAGGGTGACCCGGTCGGCGGGGGAGTAGATGCGTGTCTGTCCCCGACGAGACGGGCTGACCAGCCCCTGGTCCTCGTAAAAGCGGATGGTGCGGGTGGTGACATCGAACTCCCGCGCCAACTCACCAATGCTGTAGGTCTTCTTTTTGTCCATGGGGCGAGAGTAGGGGAAGTTTACGTTAACGTAAAGCTGGTTTTTGGCCTCTTTGACCGTGACAGTGTGTATACCGCCGAATAGACTTCACCCGTCAGAAAAAGGGGAAGGTAATGAAAGACGCTTGGAGTCGCTGGGTGGTTGCACACCCGGTGTGGGTGTTGCTGGGATGTCTGGTGTTGACCATGGGGATGGCTACCGGGCTCAAGGAATTCACCAACAATAATGATCCGCGGATCTTCTTCACCGAAGACAACCCGGATTTCAAACGGTTTGTGTCACTGGAAGACAGCTTTACCGCCAATGAGGTGGTGCTGTTTGTGGTCCACCCCAAAGACGACAACCTGTTCACCCCGGAGGCGCTGTCAGCCGTTGAGGCGTTGACCGAGGACGCCTGGCTGCTTCCCCATGCCACCCGTGTCGATTCCCTGGCCAACTTTCAGCATACGGAAGTGGAGGGCGATGATCTTTTCGTGGCCCCGTTGGTGGAGTATGCCGATACGCTTTCCGCCGAGGAGCTGGAACGCATTCGTGATATTGCTCTCAATGAACCGTCCTTACTAGGTCGCTTGGTCTCTGATAAAGGCCATGTCGCCGGGATTGCTGCCACGGTGACCATGGGTGAGGGCAAGACCGAAGCGCCTGAAATTACCCAGGCCGCCCGCGAGATGGCCCAGGAATACAGCCAGCGGTATCCGGATATCGAGTTCATGGTCACCGGCACGGTGATTTTCAATCAGGCGTCTGCCGAGGCCACCGAGCAGTCCATGGGATCCACCTTGCCGCTGGCGTTTGTGATCATGCTGGTGTGCCTGTGGTTGATTCTTCGCAGTGTCATGTTTGTGGTGGTGACGGTGTTCGTCATCAGCTTTTCGATCCTGTCGGCCATGGGTGTGGCCATGTGGTTGGGTATCGAATTTTCCCCCATTGTGGGCATGGCACCGGCCATGATTCTGACGTTGGCGGTGGCGGATTCCGTGCACATTCTGGCGAGTTACCGTCATGAACGACTGGAGGGCAAAGCCAAGGCCCCCAGTATTGTCGAGAGCCTGCGCATCAATATGCAGCCGGTCTGGCTGACCAGCCTGACCACGGCCATCGGCTTTGCCATTCTGAACTTTTCCGAGTCACAGCCATTCCGTGCGCTGGGCAATGTGGTACTGATCGGGGTGTTGCTGGCCTTCCTGTTCTCGGTGGTCTTGCTGCCTGCGCTGGTGATGTTGCTTCCCCACAAAATCGAGCCGGGCAAGCAACGGGATTTTGCGCCGCTGATGGGGAGCCTGGCGCAGCATTTGAGCCGTCGCTACCGGCCCTGGCTATTGGGGATGTCTGTGGTGGTGGTTGTGCTGATGGGCTGTATCGGTCTGAACCGGATCAATGACGTCTTCAATGAATACTTCGATGAAACGTTCGAGGTAAGGCGGGTCAACGACTTTGCCATGCGTGAACTGACCGGCATGCACCGTATCGACTACGCGATTCCGGCGGCTGACGCCGGTGGGGCCATGGAGCCTGAATTTCTTCAGCAGCTGGACGCGCTGGTCAACTGGCTGGAAGAGCAGGAGCATGTGGTCTATGCCACGTCCTATACCAATGTGATCAAACGCCTTAACCGGGATATGCACGGAGGAGACCCCGCCTATTACCGGATTCCGGACTCCCGTGAGCTGATCTCGCAGTACACTCTGCTGTACGAGCTGTCGTTACCGCAGGGGCTGGGCCTCGAAGATCAGCTGGATATCGGCAAATCCCAGGCCCGCCTTGTGGTCATGCTGGAAAACATCGGCTCCCATCCGGTACTGGAATTCAACCAGAAAGTGGAAGACTGGATGGCGGCGAACTGGCCGGATTACATGCAGACCAAGGGGACGGGCATGGATGTGCTGTTTGGGCATGTCACCATGCGGAATATTCAGAGCATGTTGTCCGGTGCCCTGATCGCGCTGATCAGTGTCTCGGTGTTGCTGATCATCGCCTTGCGTTCATTCCGCTATGGTCTTCTGTCGTTGATTCCCAATCTGTTGCCAGCGGGGATGGCGTTTGGTTTGTGGGGCCTGATCAATGGTGAGATTGGTCTGGCGGTGTCTGTGGTGGCCTGCATGACACTGGGGATCGTGGTGGACGATACGGTCCATTTCCTCAGCAAGTACGTCAGAGCCAAGCGAGAACTGGGTCTCGACACTGGCAAGGCAGTGGAATATGCCTTCCGCACGGTCGGGGTGGCACTGGTGGCGACCTCCGTGGTGCTGGTGGCGAACTTTGCAGTGATCGGCACCAGCCACTTCTATCCCAATGCCAGCATGGGGCTGCTGTCGGCGATCACGATCGCCATGGCATTGATTGTGGACTTTTTCTTTTTTGTACCTTTGCTGGTCGCTTTCGACAAGCGCCGCAAGGCTGCGGGCTAGCCAGCCCGCAGCAGCAGTGCTAACGTAGCGCCACACGGCTTATGACGGCGTCTACGGAACACTCACGGTGACGTACAAGAAAGACAGAAAAGTACTCAAACGGGTCGATTACGGGGCCGCCAGAAATTCCCTGATGGGAGTGCTGGCGGCCCTTCTGGTTTTTGCCCTGGTCTTTGCCTGGGGGCAGGTATACCAGAGTTTTGAGCTGGAAGCGCTGATCGCGGGCGGTGCGGTACTGGTGGTCACGGCCTATCGACTCTGGCTGCTGGCCCGGTTTGATGCCCTCTACGGGGCAGGTCCTGCCCGCTGGCGCAAGCTGTTTGGCATTGGCCTGGCGTTGCACGCGCTGCTATGGGGGATCATTCCTGCCTGGTTGGCGTGGCGGATTGGTACCGGCTTCAATTTCTTTGCGGTGCTGTTGTACAACGTAGGGGTAACCACGGCACTGGGCAGCTCGTGGATGGCGGGCCTGCGTGTCCGGCAAGCCTATATCGTGCTCATGTTCGTGCCGACGCTGCTCACCCTGTTCGTATCGGGTAGCCTGCACGACTGGGTGCTGGCGGTGCTGATCGGCAGCTATGCGTTCTATCTCTTCCGTTTGTACCGTGGCCAGTATGAGACCTTCTGGCATGCCATGACCCGTGAGCGTCGCGGGGGGCGCCCCTCAGCGGAGGGGCAGTTACCACAGCGCTCGAACACCGACATTCAGCTCAGTCTCGTCTATCGACTTGCCCACGAGCTGCGCACGCCGATGAATTCCCTGATGGGGATGATGTCGTTGCTGGAAGATACCCGCCTTAACGATGAACAAAAAGACTATCTTCAAGTGGCAGGGCGCAGTGGCAAGCTGCTGCTTTCGCTGATTGATGATGTTCTGGATTACTCGCGAATCCTGACCCGCAGGGTCACCCTCAACCCGGAATTCTTCGATTTCCGCGCGGCTATCGAGCAGGCCCTCGAAGCGTTTGGCCCCATGGCGCAGTCCACCGGACTGGAGCTGACCTGTGTGATTGATCGTATGTTGCCCAAACGCATCCGTGGTGATCGCGAGCGATTGATGCAGGTGCTCAACAACCTCTTCAGTAATGCCATCAAATTCAGTGACAAGGGTGAGATTCGCCTGGATGTGGATTTCACTGTGGAAGGGGAAAGTGCTGGGGTGTTGCGGGTGCGAGTGAGCGACCAGGGCACCGGCATGAGCCAGGACACGCTCCGCCACCTTTTTCAGGACCATTTCATCGAAGATGGTCAGGACCTGTATAGCTCAAGCCATACCGGATTCGGCCTGCTGGTCTGCAAGGGGCTGATTGATGCCATGGGGGGCACTATTGGTGCTGAAAGTGTGCTTGAGGAAGGCTCCACCTTCTGGTTTACCGTTCCCGTGCAGGTACAGCCGGATATGCGTGAGTCGCAAAGCCTGATTCGGGCGCTCAATGGCGCCCAGGGCGTGATTGTGGGCGCCGCCACTGGCACGGTTGCGTGTATGCAGGAAGAGCTTGAGGCCCTGGATTGTCAGTGCTCTTCTGCCATGGGGTACGATCATGCGCTGCAGGCGTTGCGAGCAGGCCACCGGGAGCAGAGTGATTTTGACTTGTTGTTTGTCGACACCTGCTCACGGCCGGAATTGGCCTTGAATCTGTGTCGCAACGTGCTGGAAGACCCCAGCCTGCGGCCGGTAAAACTGGTGTTGCTTGCCACCATCGAAGAGCGTGGGTTGCCGGCCATACAGAAGCTTATCGACAAGCATGATTTGGTCGTGCTGGTGCGTCCGTTGCATCGCAGCAGCCTGCGCCTGGCCCTGTCCCGGCTGGTGGGGCTGCAGCGTCATCAGCCCGTGCAGGACGCCCGAACCGAAACACCGGAAGAGCGTCAGCGTCGCAAGCGTTTCCGTTTGCTGCTGGTGGAAGATAACGAAGTGAATCAGTTGGTGACCCGGGGCATGCTGAGCAAACTCGGTTACCAGGTGAAAACCGTCAGCAACGGGGAAACCGGACTGGCGTTGATGGAACAGGAACCCTTTGATCTGGTGCTCATGGATTGCATGATGCCGGAGATGGATGGTTTTGAAGTGACGCGGCTGTTGCGCGAACTTGAAGAGCGCGAAGCCCGTGATCGCACGCCGGTAGTCGCGATCACTGCCAACACGGCAGAAGGGGTACAGGCCCGCTGCCTTGCGGCAGGCATGGATGACTTTTTGGCCAAACCCGTGCACCTGGATGCGCTGGAAACGGTATTGCGACGCTGGCTCCCTGAAGAGCCACTGCGGGATGGGGACGAAGAATGACAAGAAAGGCCCTGCTACTGGGAGCAACAGGACTGGTGGGCAATGCCTGCCTCGAAAGCCTGTTGGCCAGTAATGAATATGATCTGGTGAGAGTGTTATCACGGCGCGAGCTCGATCTTGAACATCCCAAGCTTGACTGCCGCGTTGTCGATCTCGATGACATGGAAGCCTGCGCCGAGCAGTTCCAGGTCGACGACGTTTTCTGCTGTCTGGGCACAACCATGAAGAAGGCCGGCTCCCGGCAGGCTTTCCGCCATGTGGACCATGACCTGGTACTGCTTGCCGGCAAGCTGGCCTTGCGGGCACGGGTACAGCGTTTTCTGGTGGTGTCGGCGATTAACGCCAATGCGCGGTCCCCGTTTTTCTACTCACGGGTAAAAGGGCAGGTGGAGCGTGGCCTGAAAGAGCTTGGACTGCCCTTGCTGGCGATCTTCCAGCCCTCGCTGCTGCGTGGCGAGCGGAAGGATAAACGCCCGGCAGAAGACTGGGGTAACCTGCTAAATCGGGTTGTTGAGCCCCTGACCCGCTGGACCGATGCCCACTGGCTGCCGGTGGATGGCAGCAAGGTCGCCGACGCGATGGTCGGCATGGCCATCGACGGGCCCGACACGGGGCTCTACACATTGCGCTATCGGGATTTTCTGGTCTATGCCGGAAAGTTCCGCCAGCAACGGGAGGCGAGCCAGTAATTGGCGCGCGATCAAATCTGTTTTAAGGAGTCAGCATGAGCTTTGTGACCTGTGATCTGTGTGATGAGAACGCCGACATCGTGTCAGTGGTAACCGGTTTTAACTGGTTCAGTTTTGGTGGGCGCAGCGCATTTGGCGGTGAGATTGTCACCGTGAAATGCTTTGAGGATAACAGTCAGGTCAAAGCGCATCTTGGCACGGATGGCAAAGGTAAAGTGCTGGTCGTCGATGGCGGTGGCAGTCTTCGCAATGCACTGATTGGCGACATGATTGCCGAGAACGCGGTCAAGAATGGCTGGGAAGGTGTCATTATCTATGGCGCGTGCCGAGATGTGGATGCACTGGCAAAGCTGGATCTCGGGGTGGTCACGCTGGGCTGTGTGCCGATCAAGTCGGTGCGTCGCGATGAAGGGCAGCTGAATATCGATATCACCTTTGGCGGTGTCACCTTCCGTCCGGGGGAATACGTGTACGCGGACAACAACGGGATTATTACGGCGCCTAAATCGCTGGTCTGACTTTCAGACCCCGCCGGATGGCTTTGCGGCTATCCGGCGAGGCGTTCAACCGGGCAGTCGCGCAGGGCGAAGCCCGAAGCTCTCGAGTGACTGCATGTCACGCAAATACAGCATCAGGCCGGCTTCTGCTTCAAGCCGACTGTCATAGGGCCCTTCGACCGTGTTTTCCCGGGTGCTGAAGTACCAGTTGGGCCCCTGGCTGAAGAAACGGTCACTACGGAACCAGGTCCGGCTGGCGGCATCGTCTTTTCGATAGTCCATATCTTGCTCCTCTCACGGTCAATGCTCACCGAAATTAGCACTACATGAAATTGCATCACCATCACCGCTTATCCAAACTATCCGTATGGCTAATTAGTGCTGATACTGTGTAGGTGAAAGGTGCTAGTTGCCTTCTGCGGAGATAGGCGGAGGCGGAGAGAGGCTTTTGCTGTTGTCCCGTATCACGAACCCGGATTTGATCCCTGTTTTTGTACCGGCAATCTGCTATAAAAAGCGAAAGGAAACGACAACGGGCCAAGCCCGGGAATACACAGGGAACGTCCATGCTCAAGTCTATTCAGGTGGCCGATTACATGAGCCGCCGCGTCATTACCGTTTCGCCTCAGCAAACTGTCCATGAAGCGATCGCTGTTTTACTGGAACACCGCATCTCCGGCGCACCGGTGGTGGATGAAAATGGCGCATTAGTCGGTATGTTTTCTGAGTCCGACTGCCTCAAGGGGGCATTGGAAGCGAGTTATCACGGCACGGAAATCGGTCCCGTTAGTGACTATATGACGGTGGACCTGCAAACCGTTACCGGCAAGACATCTATTCTGGATGCGGCTGAAATCTTTCTGGCAGACCATCGCCGCCGTTTACCGGTGGTAGAAGATGGCAAGCTGATTGGCCAGATCAGTCGTCATGATCTGTTGCGGGCGATGGATGATTTTGCCCGCAATACGCATTGATTTCTGGACCATGGATCTTCGTGATGGAGATCCTTTATCAACCCAAGGGGGAGCACCATGAACCAGCCTTATCAGGCACCTAACGCAGATGTTGCTGTGACCAGCAACGAGACCTACCAACCCAAATTTCTATCGCTGTCCGGGCGTATTGGCCGGATGCGGTATTTTGTGTATGCCACCGGCCTGACTTTCCTGTTCTACGGGGTGATCGGCATTGCGGCTGCCATCCTGATCCCTGGTCTGGCATCAGGCGGGGAGGCCGCCGCTGGCGTCGGCGCAATGATTTTGGGCCTGATTGCCATCGTCGGTATGATCGCGGTAATGGTGTTTGCCTGGGGCTTTATGGTGCGTCGCCTGAACGACATCAATGCCTCCGGATGGCTGAGCCTGTTGATGCTGCTTCCGTTGGTGAATTTTGTGCTGGCGTTGATCCTGATTTTCAAAAAGGGAACGGAAGGCGGCAACAACTATGGTGCTGCGCCAGCGGATAACAGTGGCGCAGTGAAAGCGTTGTTTGCCGTGTTACTGGTCTTGATGATTGGCTATTTTGCGGTGGTCATGCCCATGTCAATTGCCGCGTACAATGACTACTTGCAGCAAGCCCAGTCAGCGCAGTTTGAGTATCCGGATTACTAGCATGTGTGGCGAGCGGCCGCTTCTGAAGAGCGGCTTGCAGGCCAGGCATAAGTAATCAGTAACAAAAAAGGGGCTCCGAAGAGCCCCTTTTTGTTGAGCGCCTGTGCCTTACGGCAGCAGGTGGGAAACGGCGTCGCGTTCTTCAGCCAGTTCCTGCTCGGTCGCCTGCATGCGGCTGCGGGAGAAGTCGTTGACTTCCAGGCCCTGAACGATAGTCCAGTCGCCATCCTTGCAGGTGCAGGGGTAGGAGTAGATCAGGCCTTCCTGGATACCGTAGGAACCATCGCTGTAGATACCCATGGAAACCCAGTCACCTTCTGCAGTGCCCAGCGCCCAGGAACGCATGTGGTCCACAGCGGCGTTGGCGGCGGAAGCGGCAGAGGACGCGCCACGCGCCTTGATGATGGCGGCGCCACGCTGCTGTACTTCCGGAATGTAGGTGCCTTCGTACCAGTCCTGTTCTACCTGGTCTACCGCTACCTTGCCGTCCACTTCGCAGTGGTGCAGGTCGGGGTACTGGGTAGAGGAGTGGTTGCCCCAGATGGTCATCTTCTTGATGTCGTTGACGGTTTTGCCCAGTTTGGTGGCCAGTTGCGCCATGCCACGGTTGTGGTCCAGACGGGTCATGGCAGTAAACTGACGCGGGTTGATGTCCGGCGCGTTGCGCTGGGCGATCAGGGCGTTGGTGTTAGCCGGGTTGCCGACAACCAGGACCTTGATGTCCTTGCTGGCGTTATCGTTGATGGCTTTACCTTGAGCAGAGAAGATTGCTGCGTTAGCTTCCAGCAGGTCTTTACGCTCCATGCCCGGACCGCGCGGACGAGCACCAACCAGCAGCGCGTAGTCAGCGTCCTTGAACGCCACGTTGGCGTCGTCGGTGCCTTCGATACCGGCAACCAGCGGGAAGGCGCAGTCTTCCAGCTCCATGATGACGCCCTTCAGGGCTTCCAGAGCAGGGGTGATTTCGAGCAGTTGCAGAATGACTGGCTGATCTTTGCCGAGCATGTCGCCAGAGGCGATGCGGAACAGCAGAGAGTAGCTGATTTGGCCAGCGGCGCCGGTGACGGCTACGCGAACAGGTGCTTTCATGAACAATCTCCTAGCTTTAATTCGGGAGAACTTAGTGGCTGAAACCGTAGGAACCTCTGAGCAATGTCGTGTGCATGACATGGGTCAGGGGTCCCGGACGGCGCGCATTATAAAGGAGGCGGCGACTAATCGCACGACCTCACCGGGAGGAATATGACGAACTGGGATGTGATTGTGGTCGGGGCCGGTCAGGCGGGCTGTGCCGCAGCCTGGGATCTGGCCGCTGCGGGCTGGCGGGTGCTGGTGCTGTCCCGTGAGGCTGGCGCCGGAAAGCCCTGTGCCGGGGGGCTGACAGAAAAGACACTGCGGCGGTTGCGCTTTTCCATTGCCCCGGTGGTGCGTGAAACCATCGATACACTATACGTGAGCCGCTATCCGGCGGCCGACAAGCCCTTGCAGGCCCCGGGCCGGTTCTGCGTGATGACGGAGCGTGCAGAGTTGGACCTCTATTGTCTGGATCAGGCGAAAGCGCAGGGCGCCAATTTCATCCAGACCCGCGGGCTGGCCTCAATCAGGCAGGATCACGACGGTCTGACGGTGTCCACCCGTGAGGGAGACCGCTATCAGGCCCGCTGGCTGGTGGCCGCGGATGGTGCCAACAGTGCGGTGCGTCGGCTGTTGGGTGAGCGACACTTTCTGGGTGCCATGGCCATTGAAGGGCATGTCCGCCGTGACGATCTGGATGAATACCCGGGTATGACTCTGGATTTCGATGCGATTCGTGGGGGATACGGCTGGCTGTTCCCGAAAGGTGATCACGTCAATGTGGGGCTGTATGTCTGGCAGCACGGGATCGCCGCACCGGATCGTGCGGCGCTGGATAACTATTGCCTGCAACGGCTGGGAACCGCGCCTTACAAGGTCTCCGGTTACCCGCTAGGGACCTGGTTACCCCGGGTGCGCCTGATGCAGGGACGGGTATTGTTTGCTGGCGATGCGGCGGGCTGTACCGAGCCGCTGATGGGCGAGGGGATCTACGGGGCTGTGCTCAGTGGTCAAATGGCAGCTGAAGCGCTGTTGTCAGAGCAGCCGGGACGGTATCCGCAACTGATGGAGGACTGGCGTGATGAGCTGAAGAAGGTGGAAAGCCTGTCGCGGTTGTTTTACCGACTCTCTCCGGTCTCCATACCGCTTTTGCAGCACTGGATTGGCGAGACTCTGGTGGAGGGATTTTCGCAGGGGCTTACCCTGGGGCAATGCAAGCGCCGTTGGCGTGGAGCCCCCCTGCCAGGAGCCTCCTAACCCTGGTCCCGATAATGGACAGGCGTTACCCCAAACCAGCGCTTGAAGGCACGATTGAAAGCACTCTGCTCCGAATAACCAAGGTCCAGAGCGATCTGGTTCACGGAGCGTTCGCTGTGCAGTAGCCAGTCACAGGCAAGACGCCGACGCTCGTCTTCCAACAGGGAGGAGAAGTCGGTGTTCTCTGCCCGCAGCTGCCGACGCAGTGTCCAGGGCTTGACGCCCAATTGGTCCGCGATGGGTTCCAGCTGGGGTACCCCTTGTTGCAACCGGTTCTGGATTTCCAGTCGAACCTGATCGAGCAGATTTTCCCTGGCGTGGTATTGGGTGACGGCCCGCTGCATGCGTGAGCGCGCGACCTTGTGGACATCCGGGTCGGCGTCCCGAAGCGGCAGGTCAAGCAGTTCGGGGCTTAACACGATGGCATTTTCCGGCTGCTCAAATGCTACCTCACACTGGAAAATGCGCTCGTACTCTTTTTCTGGTCCCTGCGCCGCGTGGTGAAAATGGACCCGCTCGGGATTGTAGCTCTGCCCGAGGATCCAGCGGCCAAAGGTGATAGCCGCCGCGAAGTTGGCATCAATACGGGCGGGAAAAGTCGGGAGTGTGGTCATGTCACTGTCCCAGATCAGCCAGAGGTCCTTGCCGCGCCATTCAAAACGCAATTGGGCATATTCCGTGGTGACCTGCATGAAGGGAATCATCAGCTCTATGGCATCGCCCAGGGTGGCGCTGGACATACTGGCATAGCCCAGCTCGCCCATGAACCGGGGGCGAATACCTTCTCCCATGTGAAGTCCGAACAGCGGATCTTCACTGCCTGCAAGGGCCAGCCGCAACAGCTGATCTTCCACTGTCATGCTGATGCGGGATTGGGGGTTTTCCAGATCGTCGTTACTGATGCCCAGATCGACCAGCGCGCCACTGAGGTCGGTGCCGGCACGCAGGGCGGCATCCAGCAGAAATTCCAGCCAGAAAGGGGCAACGGTGCGATGTTGAAGCAGGGAAACAGCGCTGGCGGACGACATAGGCTCGCGAATTGTTGTTTTCGAGCCCTGTAGATAACGAGAGGTGGCCGGGCAAGTCAACTCCGTAGCCGATTAAACGGCGGGATATTGTGCAGAATCGGTGATATTGGCGCAGTAGCGCGGGAAAATTGTGCAATGAAAGGACATCAGCCGGTGGGCCGGTAGAACGGTGGAGCGCTGAGGGGGGAGTTGATGACCCTGGAGGGCGGGAGCGGCAAGCCGCTCCCGTACAGCCTGATGACGGTGCTGGCGTCTTACTTCGCGTCCTTCGCCAGCCTGTTCACCTTGCGGGTGAGGGTAGCCATCTTCTTGTTCAGGGCTTCCACTTCGTCACGGGTAGGCAGGCCGAGTGCCTGGGCGACACGGGCACGGACCTGATCCAGTTGGGTCGGCTCCGCTTTGGTGCTTTTTTTCGCGCCGGTTTTGGCCTGTGCCTTCTGACGCTTCTCACCGGTTTTTACCAGGGAATCGAACAGCTCGGTGCTGCTGGCTTCGGCACGGCTGATGGCGCCGCGCACGGCAGTATTGATTTTGTCGAAAGCATCTTTGGCTTCGGCGCTGACTTGCTCATAGCGTTCGTTGAACTGGGCAATAACGGTATTGCTCATGGGGGGATCTCTCCTTAGATAAAGGTGCATGACTCCAGTTTGGTTGCCCCCTGTTCAAGGGCGAGAGCAGTGTAAGTCAGGTTTATGTCCGTCGGATTAATGTTGTCTAACAATAAAACAGCGGTTATGGCGCAGAAATGACCTACTCATGGGTAGGTTTTTTGCTAGTCTGCTCCCTTGCTTGATCAACAGGGCTGACACGCGGCCCAACCAGAGAAGTGTGAAGGAGCGATTGCATGCCAGCCATTACCCGACAGGGCCGCTATGAAGGCCTCGCTTCATCCGGGGTGATTGAATACCGGGGGATTCCCTTTGCCCAGGCGCCCGTCGGGGAGCGCCGTTTCAAGGCTCCCCAGCCGCTACCTGCAGGTGATAACACGGTGATGGCCAATCGTTATCCCACCGCGTCCCTGCAAGTGGACAATCCCATGATGGGGGTCAAGGGATCCGGTGAGGATTGTTTGTACCTGAACATCTGGCAGCCTGACGGCGAGGGGCCGTTCCCCGTCATGGTGTGGTTCCATGGTGGGGGCTATCTGTCAGGCTCTATTTCACAGCCGCTCTACAACGGTGCGGCGCTGGCCAAAAGTCAGGGCGTGGTGGTGGTGAATGCGGCCTACCGGCTCGGCGCCATGGGCTTTGGCGATTTTGCGGCGGTAGCGCCGGAGCTGGGGGCCGATTCCAATCTGGGATTGCGTGATCAGGTCGCTGCACTGGAATGGGTGCAGGAAAATATTGCGGCCTTTGGCGGAGACCCGGAACAGGTCACAGTGTTCGGCGAATCTGCCGGGGGCTTCAGTGTTTGTACGCTACTGGCGTGCCCGGCAGCGGCTTCCTTGTTTCACGGGGCTATCGTTCAGTCGGGTGCTGCGGATTTCGTGTTGTCTCGCGACGAAGCCCGCAAGGTCACGGATGCGTTTCTGGCTGCCTTGCCCGGGGGCGGTTCTGCCGCAGATAAACTCAGCGCAGCGCAGCCGGAGCAGTGGCTGAAAGCCCAGAATGCCTCCATCAAGGTTCTGGTGGATCGGGGCTTACGCACGACAACCCCGCAGTTCGCCATGAATTTTCTGCCGGTCCTGGACGATGACCTGCTGCCAAGCATCCCCATCGACGCTATCGCGGCGGGAGCGGCCCGAGACAAGCGGCTGATGGCAGGAGTGTGCCTTGAGGAGTATTTGTTCTTCCAGTACGCGGGCCTGTTAGCGGGGACAACCACCATGGATGCCCTGCGCGAGATCGATAACAGTGAAATCCTGCGGCGTTTCGAGCGTGGCTTGCCCGGTAATGGGCAGCGAGCCTTCGAGTATTACCAGAATGCGGTGACTCCCGACCCGCGCCGCAGCAATCTCGACTGGCTGGCAGCGATGGAGTCCGATCGCTTGTTCCGTGTACCCACGGTTCGGCTTCTGGACGCCCAGTCCCGCCATAATGCCCAATGCTGGGCGTTCCAGTTCACCTGGCCCAGCGAGCCCTTTGGCATGCCGATGGGGGCCTGCCATGTCATGGATATCCCGTTTGTCTTCGGGGTCACGGATACCCCGGCGGGTCTTTATTTTACCGGCGGTGGTGACGAAGCCCGCGCCCTGTCGGACCAGGTCCAGGCGGCCTGGGGCCGGTTTGCTCGTGGCGATGCACCGGGTTGGTCGGCCTGGCAGGGGGAGCGCACTGCTATCCAGTTTGGCCCCGGTGAGTCGCGAGCCCGTCTCTTGGATGCAGAGGCAGAGGCTTTGTGGGCGGATATTATTCCGTCACCGGCTGACCACTGACGTTTTTCCGCTTCCAGGAAAAGGCGTAGAATACGCGCCCCGCGCCGGTGATCCGGGCGGGGCGCTGTTATTTTGCGACGTTGAGTACTGGTCTGAGAGCGGGAGATGTCCATGAGTGTAGCAACATTGATCGAGCGCAAGGTCTTCGATGCCGTGCCTGTGGCACATTTCGAGCTCGAGAATGAAAGCCACAAACACAGCGTGCCGCCTAACTCGGAAACCCACTTCAAACTGGTTCTGGTCAGCGAGTCTTTTACCGGCATGATGCCGGTGCGTCGTCACCAGTTGCTGTACAAGGTGCTTGCAGACGAGCTGGCTGGGCCGGTCCACGCTCTGGCCCTGCACACCTTCACGGTTGAGGAATGGACGGCAAGGGGGGGAGAGGTGACCCAGTCCCCTGATTGCCTGGGTGGCAGCAAGCATGATCCGGAGTTCAAGGCGTGAGTCAGCATAAAGAAGAAAGAGCAGACAGCATTGTCGTGGCGGCGCTCTACAAGTTTGTTCGTCTGGACGATCACCCGCAGCTGCGTGAGCCACTGCTGGCATTGATGCTGGAGCAAGATGTGCGTGGCACGCTGTTGCTGGCCCATGAAGGGATCAACGGCACCATTGCCGGTCCGCGTACCGGAATCAATACGGTGCTGGACTGGCTGCGCAAGGATCCCCGCCTGGAGGATCTGGAGCATAAGGAATCGTTTCATGACGAGCATCCTTTCCTGCGCACCAAGGTGAAACTCAAGAAAGAAATTGTCACCATGGGCGTTGAAGGGATTGACCCTAACCGGGTGGTCGGGACCTACCTGAGCCCTGAAGAGTGGAATGAGGTCATCAGCGATCCGGACACCCTCCTGATCGACACGCGCAATGATTACGAGGTTGAGGTCGGCACCTTCAAAGGGGCAATCAACCCGGAAACCAAAACGTTCCGGGAATTTCCGGATTACGTGAAAAACACCCTGGACCCGCAAAAGCACAAGAAAGTGGCCATGTTCTGCACCGGGGGGATTCGCTGTGAAAAATCCACCGCTTACCTGAAAGAGCAGGGCTTTGAAGAGGTCTATCATCTCAAGGGCGGCATCCTGAAGTATCTCGAAGAGATGCCCCGGGAAGACTCTCTCTGGGAGGGTGACTGTTTCGTGTTTGATGAGCGGGTAACGGTGGACCATGATCTGAACCCGGGAGATTTCGACCAGTGTCACGCCTGCCGCCGGCCCATCAGTGATGCGGACAAGCTGTCCGATCAGTTTCAGTTGGGTGTGTCATGCCCGAAGTGTTTTGACGAATCCACCGCGGAGCAAAAGCGCCGCTTTGCCGAACGCCAGAAACAGATCGAACTTGCCCACCGTCGCGGCCAACAGCACCGGGGCATGAACCCGCGAGAAGCGGACACTCCCGGTGGCTCCGGGAACCGCAGCGAGGGACACGACTGATCGCCCGTCAGCGACATGGTACTGGGGGAAATATTCAGGCTAGACTGTTTCCGTTGTGAACTTTCGGTTCCGTTTTATGCGTTACCTTTTGCTGCTCTCCCTGTTTTTACTCCCGCTGATGGCGAACGCGGATAGCGTTCGCGTGGCGGTCGCGGCCAATTTCGCGTCTCCCTTGCGCACCCTGGTCGCGCTGTACCAGCGCAGTTATCCCCAGGCAGATATCCAGTTGACGGTGGCGTCCACCGGTAAACTTGCTGCCCAGATTCGTCAGGGGGCGCCCTACGATATCTTTCTTGCCGCCGACAATCGTCGCCCCCTGGAGCTTGCCCGCGAAGGCTGGTTGAAGCCTGAAACAGTACGCACCTATGCCCAGGGTGTGCTGGTAGTGTGGACACCGCGCCCTGGCGTACCGATTACACCGCAATCCCTGCGCCAGGGAAGCCTGCACACGGTTGCACTGGCCAATGCCAGAACGGCGCCCTACGGTCAGGCTGCGCAAGCGGTGTTGTCAGCCTTGCAGGTGCCGAAATCGGTGACGTTGGTACGCGCTGAAAATGTCGGGCAAAGCTATCACTTCGCCCATAGCGGAGCGGCGGCTGCGGCATTTGTGGCACTCAGTCAGGTTCTGGGGCAGGGCGGCAGCCAATGGCGGGTTCCGACGTCACTGTATCCCCCGATTCTGCAACAGGGCGGGCTGCTGAACGATACGCCTGGCGCGTCGCAGTTCTATGACTTTCTGTTTTCTGCAGCTGCGCAGCAGCAGATTGAGGCCTCTGGCTACCGGGTGATGCATGCTCAGTGATGGTGACTGGTTGGCACTCTGGGTCGGTATCAAGCTGGCCCTGGTAACCACCGCGATCCTGTTGTTGCTGTGTACGCCGCTGGCCTGGTGGCTGGCTCGCCGGCGTGTGCCCGGCGCGGCATTGCTGGAGGCCATTTTTGCCTTGCCTCTGGTGTTGCCGCCGTCGGTATTAGGTTTTTACCTGCTGATTGTCCTGGGGCCGCAAGGGCCAGGGGGATGGCTGGCACAGCTGGCCGGCATGCGCTCGCTTGCGTTCAGTTTCCCCGGTCTGGTGATCGGTTCTGTGGTGTATTCGCTTCCCTTTGTGTTGCAACCCCTGAAGAACGCCTTTGTGGCACTGGATCAGCGGCAGCTGGACATGGCGGCGGTCGCCGGGGCGCGGCCACTGGATCGGTTCGTCAGTCTGGTATTGCCTCAAGCCAGGCCCGGTTATGCCAGTGCTGCCATGCTGGGCTTTGCTCATACCCTGGGGGAATTCGGGGTGGTGCTGATGATTGGCGGCAGTCTCGCGGGGCAAACCCGGGTGGCATCCGTCGCGCTTTATGAGCACGTTGAGGCGGGGGATTACGCCAGCGCCCATCGATTGGCGGCGGTATTGATGGTGATCTCGGTGGTGTTGCTGTGGGCGTTGTTTCGCTGGCAACGCCGGGCCGGCGCCCAGGCCCGAGGCAGAGGGGACTGGCTGTGACACTGGAATTCGACATTCACGGCCGGGTTGGCGACTTTCGGTTACGTGCCAGCGGCGTGTTGCCCGGCAGGGGGGTCACCGTCCTGTTTGGTCCTTCTGGTACGGGCAAAAGTTCGTTGTTGCAGATGTTGGCTGGACTCCTGCCCTGCGAGGGGCATGTACGTTTTGATGGCCATTCCTGGCAGAGCCGTCATGCCGCCTTGCCCGTCTGGCAGCGACCGCTGGGGATGCTGCAACAGCAGCCCGCGCTGTTTTCGCATCTGACCGTGGCAGGCAATCTGGAGTATGTGCGCAAGCGACGTGGCGGCGGGGTCGATGTACCGGCGATTGTCCGGGAAGTGCGCATTGAGGGTTTGCTCCATCGCCGCGTTCAGGGGCTTTCTGGCGGTGAGGCCCAGCGGGTTGCACTGGCCCGTGCCCTGGTTGGGGATCCCGCCTTGCTGTTGCTGGACGAACCCCTGTCAGCGGTGGATTTGCCCCATCGGGAGTCCCTGCTGCAACGAATCGCGACGATTGCCCGCCGCATCCCCGTTCTCTATGTCACCCACAGCCTTGATGAGCTGTTATATCTTGCGGACCAGGTCTGGCTGATGGACAACGGTCTGCTGCAGGATCAGGGACCCGTGCACCAGGCACTGGCGAGCCTGGATGGCCCTCTGGCCACACGCAGCGACGCCTGTGCACTGCTCAATGGGGTGATGGGTGGATTTGATGAGGAGGATCATTTGCAGGCGGTGAAAACCGGCCAGCATGTGTTCTGGTTGCCTGCCGCCCAGTCTCGCGCAACGGGAGAACCGGTTCGCCTGCGCATCGCGGCACGGGACGTTAGCCTGACCCGTTCTGTGCCGGAGGGTTCCAGTATTCTGAATATCTTGCCGGTCACCGTTGTCGCGGTGACCCCCTGCGGGCCGGGTCAGCATGTGGTGCGTTTGCAACTGGATGAACACATTGTACTGGCGAGAATTTCATCGCGTTCATTACGGGAGCTGGCGATCCAGTCCGGCCAGCGCCTGTATGCCCAAATCAAGGCAGTGGCACTGGCGTAAGCGGTGACGTTAGTGGATCACTCAGCAGCATGAGGGTGCTGGCACCCCGCCTGATGCCGCCAGTCCTCGGCCAGCCCAAAGCGCAACTCGCCAGTGGTAATGGTGCTGGTGCCGGAAAAGAAGAACATGATCACCGTGATCAGTTGCAGGCTCAGTATGACTCCCGGCGTCCACAGCCCGGCAAACCCGGCTGCCAGACTGGGCGCAAGATCCGCATGGGCTGGCAGCACTATACTGATGATCACGCCATAGAGTGCGGCCAGCATGGCCATACATTGGTAGGCCGAAAACAGTTTGCTGCCACCGCGATAATCGGCCCGCAAGGTCTCGGAGTACACCCGCCACAATTGGCTGCCGACCAGCGACAGGGCAAACGCCAGTGCAAACAGCCCATGGAAGAACAGTGACATGCAAATCAGGGCGAGGCTGGTGTAGACCACGCAGGTGACAGCCTGAATCGGGATAACGGGCACCGCTTCCATCTCACCTGCGAAGGCAATTTTCTTGGTCTTGCCGATAAACACATGGTTGAGGGTGGCGAACATCCGTTGTGCCCAACGGGGAGCTTTGCCGAGCGCCTGACCATAGCAGCAGCCAAAGCTGATACAGGCAAGACGGCCGATACCTTCCCCGACCACATAGGCAATGGACATGGCTGCCAGCATGGGCAGGGCAGGTAATGGGGTTTCCCACCAGCGTTGGCTAAGTGTGTCAGCCAGCCACAGGAACAACGGAGCAATCAATATACCTACAAAGCTGGCTCCGCCCACGGTGAAGCCGTGGCGGTTCTTTTCAACGATGGTGGCAATGATCTTGGCCGCGGGCAGACAGATCACCAATACCCCGGCAGTCAGGGCCAGCGCGGTCAGTAGCGACACTCCAGCGGCGGAGGTGAGCAGGATAAAACAGGCGACGCCACACCCTCCCGCCAGTCCGGTGAAGAGTCCATAGAAGGTCAGGTTTAACCCCTGCCAGGCACCGTCATGGCGTTTCTTGAGGGGAAGAGAGGCCACAAATTGCCAGCGCTCCTCCGGCAAGTGCCGAAACAGGAAACGAAAAGCCAGGGCAAGAAACAGGGCAACACCGAGCAGGAATCCGTCTGCAGCTGTCATCGTCAGTCTCCATCACGATTTCTGCACAGCGTGAGGGCCTGGCGGTGCAGGGCCGTGACAATGAGGTGACGTTTGGATGAAACCCCAGACACAAGGGACAAGGGGTTATCGAGGGACGCCTTAGTCGCGGTTGCGAAGAAAGCTTTCTGCAGCCTGCACGATCAGTTCGGTCACTGAGCGATCTTCCATCAGGGCCTGCATCTTGAGGCGCTTGTGCAAGTCGGCAGGGATATCAGCAGTAAGGCGACGGTAACCTTCGCGTACTGCACCCTGTCGGGGACGGGCTGAGGGCTTACGGTTTTGGGCGGAAGCGCTAGAGGGAGTGGCAGCACGGCGTTTACGCGGGCGTTGCTGTTCTTCAATACTGACGAAATCAATCTGTTCCATGGGCTGTGCCGGCACCGGTAAAAACAGCGCGAAGGGTACTGGAAAGCCCCTGAAATAGACAGGATTGACAGCAGATTTTATAGTGCAAAATCATGATTAAAAAAACGAAGTTGGCACTCAGCGACTGAATAAGCAGGGACGGCGCCAATTTCACCATTTGGGTTGGGGAGAACATGGAAAAAGTTGACGTGCTGGTCATCGGCAGTGGTTTCGGTGGCGCAGTAATGGCTTGCCGTATGGCAGAGAAGGGAAGCAAGGTTCTGGTACTGGAAAGAGGCCGTCGCTGGCTGGCGTCGGAATATCCGTCGGTCACTCAGCGCGATTGGTTCTGGGACGAAGACGAACCGGAAAAACAGAACGGTTGGATCGACTTCCGTTATTTTGGTGACATGAGTGTAGCCATGGGCGCCGGTGTGGGAGGTGGCTCACTGATCTATGCCAACGTCAGTATCGAGGCAAAGCCGCAAGCATTCGATCACGGCTGGCCGGAAGCCATTGACTACGCGACCCTGAAGCCGCACTACGACACTACCGGGGTGATGCTCAACGTACAGACCCTGCCTGAAAACCAGTGGACGCCGCGCACGCATTTGATGAAAGAGGCCGCTGAGGCAACCGGGGCCGGTGAACGGTTTATGGTTGTGCCCCAGGCGATCACCTTTAATCCCGACTGGTCCAGTGATCTTGATGATGCCTATGATGCGCGGCACAGCAAGCAGTGGACCAATGATCAGGGCAAACAGCAGGGGACCTGCACCCATTGCGGTAACTGCGATTTGGGCTGCCCGGTGCAGGCCAAGAACACCCTGGATCTGAATTATCTGGCAGCGGCTGAGAGTGCCGGAGCCGAGATTCGCCCGCTTCATCATGTGCGGACGATTCGCCCGTTGACTGGCGGCGGCTATGAAGTCCGCGCGCGAGATCTGGATGGCCAGTGTTGGCGTGTGTTCCGGGCAGAAAAAGTCATCGTGGCAGCCGGGTCTGTGGGATCGACGGAATTGCTGTTGCGCAACCGGGATCAGTACAAGACCCTGCCAAAACTCAGCCGGGCATTGGGGCATCAATGGTCTTGCAATGGTGACTTCGCCACCGCAGCAACCTACAAGGGCCGGTCGATTTCTCCGACCCGGGGACCGACAATCTCTTCAGCCATTGATTATCTCGATGGCAGTGACGGTGGGGCCCGGTATTTTGTCGAAGACGGCGGCATCCCTGATGTGATGGGCAGCATGCTGGACCGACTGGGCAAGGACCCGCGTTTCCGCGGTACCCGGCTTGGTAAGGCCATGCTGAAATACGGGCAAAGCAGTGACCCGTTTTCGGAAATGATGCCCTGGTTCGGGCAAGCCATGGATGATCCGGGCGGCCGCTTTTATCTTGGCCGTCGCTGGTACTGGCCCTGGAAACGAAACCATTTGAAACTCAACTGGGATTACCGTAAGGCAGAAAAGGCCGTCAATGGTTTGTCCGAGCGTCATCTCGCGCTGACTGCTGCCACGGGTGGGGATCCGTCAACACCCCCCAACTGGACCCTGTTCAAGGATCTGATCACTCCGCACCCGCTGGGCGGCTGCAATATGGCCGATAGTGTTGATAGCGGGGTGGTGAATCATCGCGGGGAGGTGTTCAATTATCCCAATCTGTTTGTGATCGACGGCGCAATGGTACCGCGGGCCCTGGGGTTGAACCCGTCTCGAACCATTGCGGCACTGGCGGAATACGCTGCCAGTGAGATGCACTAATTAAGAAGGATTTGGTTATGAGCGATGCCCGTTTCAACGTGGTGTTTTCCGGCCAACTGGTTCGTGGTGCGGACCCGGCCACAGTGAAAGCCAATCTTGGCCGGGTGTTCAAGATGGATGCCGCCCGGGTTGAAAAGCTGTTTTCCGGCCAACCCATGGTGCTGAAGAAAGAGGCGGATCAGGCCACCGCCATGAAATTTCGGGCGGTGTTGAAGCAGGCGGGGGCGGAGTGCGAACTTAAGCCTTCTGCCCCTGCGGCGTCGCCGACATCACCGCCACCAGTCGAACAGGCAGGAAACGGCGCGGCGAAAACGACCGCGTCCAACGCACCCGCTGTAGACGCAGATCAAGAGAGTGGAGAGTTGGAAACCGTTGGCACGATCCGCACTGGTGGGACAGGTTTCTCCGGGGCTTTTACGGTGGCCGATGTGGGGGCTGACATGGACAACAGCGATCACCAGCCGCCACCGGATGCACCGGATGTCAGTCACTTGAGCATGGCAGCTGCAGGTGAAGATCTTGGCCAGAAAAAGGATCAGAGAGCAGAGGTCAAACCGGATATCAGCCATCTCTCTCTGAAGGACGACTAGTTGAGGTGGCACCTAGCGATCAACGGCGGTCTCAACCATTGGTTGTAGCTGCCTGAAACCCCTCGCTGCCTTCCGCAGTGCCGCCCAATTGCTCCAGTAACTGCCGACGACTCTTCAATGCGGGGTACACCGGGCTGTTTTCCGAAACACTGATCATGAGTTGGTCCAGCAGCTGCCTGGCACCGGCAATATCCCGCTGGCGGATCAATTTGCTCAGTTGAGCGAAGGCTTCGTTATCATTTTCCAGTGCTTCCAGTTCAGCAAGCTGGTCGGGATTGTTGGTGCGTTCCCGGGCCAGTTTGATCGCGCGCCGTGCGCCGCTGGTGTCTCCCAGCTCCAGTAATTCTTCAATGGCCGTATAGTTTTCCTGCAGGTCTACAGGTGAGTCGTTATGGCGCTTGGGAGGCGAGGGAGGGGCGACGGCAGTCACCTCTACAGTCGTTGTTTGGCTCGCTACAGGCTCGCCAGCGCTATCCGCATCGACCAGATCCAGGGTCCATTGCCCCAGTTGGCAGCCGGACTCGGTGGTGACAGCAACCTGCCATTGGCCGCCGGCTTCCACGGCCAGGTTGGCAAAGCTCTTGGAAGACCAGGTTCGCCAGAAATCTGAACCGATGCTCAGGCTGACGTCGGCCACCCGTTCATTGTTGTAGCTCCAGCGGTGGTGAAGTTCGCTGCCCTTGCCATCGGTAACTGCGGTATAAAAAAGCAACTCTTCCAGACTGACCGGGGCCTGGGTCAGTTCACTGACGGGTTGGCGGTCTTCCACTGCTGCGGTGAAGGTCGCGGCTGTCAGGATGGGGCAGGCCTCGTCGCTGCTTTGCGCCGTTTCGGCAGACCCGAGCACAGGGGCCACAATGGCTGCCGCTACTGTCAAAGATCGCCAATATCGCGCCGTGAAATATCGCACCGTCTATCCCCCTGATCATCACCGGTGCCCTGACTCCCTGGGCCCTGTGAGTAAAATTTCGTAGTTGTTGTTCAGCCTCTAGAGTAGTGGCTGGGTGATGGCACGGCGTGGAACTGGATCACGCCAACAGGGCTTTGGGACGGAAAATCGTGCCGTTAATCGGAATCGTCGTTTTCGGGGCCGTGGAATACCAGAAACAGCTCTTCCAGCAGGTCAGGGATACTGAGTGCCATCTGTCGAACCAGCTGTGTGTTATTCCAGATATCGTCCAGCGCTTCATCTTCATCGAGGCCGGAGATCAGTACAAAGGGCAGGAGCATTTCTGCCATGGTGGACTCGTCGTCCTGATACCAGGCGCCTTCATCGGCGAAAACGCCCGTCATGAAACCGGCGCACCAGCTGGCCAGATCCTGGCCATCTTCTTCCTGGTAAGGATCCAGAAGGCAGGGCAGGTTGATGGGCTCGCCACTGGTGAGCTGTGACTCCAGCCGTTGGCACAGGTCATCAAGTGCGGTTTTAACGGTCTCGGGTACGTCCAGCTCCAGAAGCTCGGCGTAATTGATGTCCTCAAATGCTGGCCCCACAGCAAGTGCGCACAGCAGGCCGTGCACTTCAGTCCAGGTAGGAGCGTCTTCGCCAAGGCTCTGGAAGTGTTTGCGAACAGTGTTCTTGAGGCTGGGATTGGTTATGTCTGACATGGGCCCTCCAAGGTCAGCAAGGATAGCGGCACAGGCGTGTGCAGGAAACCGCAAATTGCTCAAGGTGCATTCTGTGAGCACGACGGGAAGTGTGGCGAGGCTTGGTGTCAGATTACGGCGCCAAGCGTCGGATCCGTTTTCCTGTCAGCCATTGCGCTACGAACCTTATTCCTGGGCCAAGATAATTCGGTTTCGGCCAGCCGCCTTGGCGTCGTAAAGGGCGGTATCCGCCCGATGGGTAAAGGACTCAGCGGATTCGCCACTGTGATAGGCCGCAAGCCCGGCAGAAAATGACGTCTTGATGGCGTCGGAAAAGCCGAAATCCTGGTCGCTAAAGCGTTCACGCAGGCGCTCCAGGGCGGCCATGCACGCTTGCCGGGAGGCATGGGGGAACAGCACAACAAATTCTTCCCCGCCGTAACGTGCCAGCAGGTCTGAGCGCCGTAACCCCTGACTGGCCAGTTCGCTGAAGCGGCAAAGTACCTCATCCCCAGCGGCATGGCCGTATTGGTCATTAACCTGCTTGAAGTGATCCAGGTCGATAATGGCGAGATGCAAGGGGCTGGCGTTTCGGTCTGCGAGGGACATCTCTTCTTCCAGTCGCTCAAGGAAGTGCCGACGGTTGTACAGGCCGGTAAGCTCGTCACGGATGGCGATTGCCGACAGCCGTTCATGCGCTTCCCGCAAGCTTTCACGCTGATCCCTGACCCGGGTCTGGAGATTATGAATATAGCCGCCCACATAGATGAACCAGCACAGGCCAAGCGCGAGAATAATCCAGTGCCCGATCAGGTAGGAAAACACCACGGAATGTGGGCTGGTGACTAATTCGTACACGAGCAGGGCGGTGAAACAGGTCAGGGTAAAAAGCGCCATCAGCATCAGGCCTCGGCGGTCCAGTGCGAAGACTCCGAAGGTCATGACCATGAAATAGATACTGAGCATGGCACCGCGCAGCTCTCGGGAGTAATACAGAATGGCGGTGGTGGCCAGGATGCCGGTGGCCATCTGCAGGAAGGTGAGGCTGGGATCCCTCAGTCGTTCGCTGAAGCCGCTGCGGATCATGAGATAGAAGAGGGCGTTGATCCCGTAGAGCCAGCCAAAGATCAGGGCGTGGGGGGTGCCAGGCTCAAAAGCGCTCAGTTGAACACCGAGGAAGGTGCCCACCCAGAGCAACAGATAGGAATACAGCGCCATAAACTGGCGGCGCAACCGGATGGCCCGCTCCGGCGGATCGCTGGGAATCAAGGTAAACACGAAGCCACAAAATCCTTGTGAAGAGTGTTGTTTTATTTTTCGACAACTTTACCGTTTTTATCGTCCGAGGTCACAGTCCTTGTCATTGTTCACCGTAGACAATCGCTGGCAGACTGTGGACATCAAACAAACGTTTGATTGCTGACGATAATCACTATGAGGTTCGGTATGGATTCAGCTCCGTTCGATCTAACACTCACTGAAGAGCAACGTATTACCCGCGAGAACATGCTCCGCTTTGCGCGTGACACGCTGTCACCTGCGGCCAGGGCTGCCGATGATGCCGCCTGTCCTGACGCTGCCCTGGTGGCAGGCATTCAGGAATTCGGTCTGGCGTTGATGCCCATTCCCGAAGCGCTGGGCGGGGTCGGTATGCCGCGTTCCCCGCTTTCCAATGCGTTGGCGTGTGAGGACCTTGGGCAGGGCGACATGTCCCATACCCTTGCTGCCCTGCAGACCATGGGGGTGGTGAATGTGCTGGTCGAAGGGGGCAGCGAGGAACAGCAGGAGCGCCTGTTGCCAGGGCTGGCCAGCGGTGAAGCGGGCCAGGCCGCCGTTGCACTGACCGAGCCCCGGGCAACCTTCGAGCCTACGGAGTTGGCCACCCAGGCAGTGAGTGCAGGTGGTGAGTATCGTCTAAGTGGCACCAAGAGCCTGATCCCCATGGGGGAGGCGTGCGGATTGTTTGTGGTTGTGGCTGCCACAGAGTCGGGCCCGGCCGGTTTTCTGGTGTCCAGCGATCTTCCCGGGGTCAGCGTCAAGGCCGAGCCGGCCATGGGGCTTCGCAGTGCCGCACTGGCCACTCTGGAGCTGCAGGATGTGGCGGTCAGCGAGGCAGACAGGCTCCCGGGCTTTGATCTGCCGCGCCTGCAGGCGTTGTCATGGATCGGGCAGTGTGCCTTGGCGGTGGGGTGCTGCCAGGCGGTGCTGGATTACAGCATCCCCTATGTGAAAGAACGCAAGGCATTTGGCGAGCCCATCGCCTGGCGTCAGTCAGTGGCGTTCATGGTGGCGGACATCGGTATCGAACTGGAAGGCATGCGCTTGTTGATGTTGCGGGCGGCCAGCCGGGCGGAGCAGGGGTTGTCGTTCTATCGCGAGGCCTACCTGGCCCAGCTGCAATGCATGGAGAAAGCCATGCAGATCGGCACCAACGGTATTCAACTGTTCGGCGGAGCCGGCTTCGTCCGCGATTACCCGTTGGAAATGTGGTACCGCAACCTGCGCAGCATTGCCGTGCTGCACGGCAGCCTCGTCGTATAAGGAGACCGACATGATCAATCTCGAACTTCCGCAAAAATTGACCCAGGTACAGCAAATGGCCCAGCAGCTGGCCAGTGGTGTCTTCCGACCGATCTCCCGCAAGTACGACGCCATTGAGCATTGCGATACCCCGGAAGAGCTCAAGCCGGTGGCGCAGATGATGGCCGCCATGAGTGGCGGCGGCAAAAAAGGCGGTGGCAGTGGCTCCGATGGCATTAAAAACGGGGCCAACATGATGGGGATCATGGGCGTTGAGGCCATGTGTTGGGGGGACGTGGGCTTGATGCTGTCTATCCCCGGAAGTGGTCTGGGTAACGCGGCGATCTCGGCGGTGGGCACGACGGAGCAGAAGCAGCAGTACGGCAAACTCTACTGTGCCATGGCGATCACCGAGCCGGGGGCCGGGTCCGATTCCGCGGCTATCAGCACCACGGCCGTGCGTGACGGCGATGAGTGGATCCTGAATGGCGAAAAGATCTATTGCACGGGCGGGCAGCGTTGCGATGCCGTGGTGGTGTGGGCAACCCTGGACAAGGCGTTGGGCAAGGCGGCGATCAAGTCATTCATTGTGCCCCGTGATAACCCGGGCATGAGTTTGGTGCGGGTGGAAGACAAGATGGGCCTGCGGGTCTCGGATACGGCGGCATTATCGCTCAACGATTGCCGGATCCCGGTGGACCATGTGCTGGGCTCAGCGGAGATCGCCGACACCGAAGAGGCGCGCAAAAAAGCCTTTGGTGGGGTCATGCAGACCTTCGATAACACCCGTCCCCAGGTGGCCGCCATGGCATTGGGGGTTGCCCGTGCTGCACTGGAAATCACTCGTGAAATCTATGAAAAAGAGCAGGTTAGCGCTGATTTCTCGAAACTGCCTTATAACTCCACGGCCCGCGAACTGGAGCTGTATCGGCTGGAGGCGGATCTAGAGGCAGCACGACTGATGACCCTGAAAGCGGCCTGGATGGCCGACAACGGTCAGCCCAATTCGAAGGAAGCCTCCATGTGCAAGGCCAAGGCAGGGCGCATGGGCAATGAGGTGACCCTCAAATGCGTGGCGCTGTGTGGTGAGCTTGGATATTCCGAGCGCACCCTGCTGGAAAAGCTGGCCCGTGACTCCAAGATCATCGACATCTTCGAAGGCACCCAGCAAATCCAGCAACTTATCGTGGCGCGGCATCTGCTGGGGTTGTCGTCCAAGGAGCTGAAATAGCTGGCCTCGAACGGGCTTCGCTTGCCGGGTGGGAAAACCGGTTCGTCAGACGTCTGAAGTCGGACGTCTGACGCGAAAGACAGACAACCCGTTGCCCCAAGCTCGCGGACCCTGCAGAGGTACCTTGGCGAGTTGGGTTGGGGCGTCAGACGTCAGACGTCTGACCAGACTGGCCACATAAGCGTCCCTGAAATCCGCGAAGAACCTTTGGTTTTCCCTCCGATCCCATTACCCTCTGCGGTATTCATATTCTGGGAGACGGCAGTATGTCCAACAGCCTGGCAGGCAAGATTGTCTGGATTACCGGTGCCTCTTCGGGCATTGGTGAAGCAGTGGCCAAGTCCTTTGCCCGTCGCGGGGCGCGGCTGGTGTTGTCAGCCCGTCGTGAGGCGGAGCTTGAGCGGGTTCGTGAAACCCTGGTCAATGCGCAGGAACATCTGATATTGCCATTGGATCTGGCAGACAGTGGCGCCATGCCAGCCGCGGTGCAGGCCGTGCGCGAGCGCCTCGGTGGGCTGGATATCCTGGTGCACAATGGCGGCATTTCCCAGCGTTCACGCGTGGCAGACACCGATCTGGCGGTAGACCGTCGCATCATGGAAGTGAACTTCTTTGGCACGGTTGCGTTGACCAAGGAGGTATTGCCCTGGTTCCGTGAGCAGGGAGAAGGGCGCTTTGTGGTCATCACCTCCCTGGTCGGCGAGCTGCCCACACCGCTGCGCAGTGCTTACAGCGCCAGCAAACATGCCTTGCACGGTTTCTTTGAATCCCTGCGAGCAGAAGAATACGACAATGGCTTGCGGGTCACCCTGGTGATGCCCGGTTTCGTGCGAACCCAGGTCTCTGTCAACGCGCTCACTGCGGATGGCTCAGCCCAGGGCAGCATGGATGATGCCCAGCTGAGTGCCATGCCGGCGGAAGAATGCGCTGAACGGTTGCTCAAGGCCGTGCAGCAAGGCCGTGATCAGGTTATCATCGCCGGCCGCGAAAAGGCCGGTGTGTACCTGAAACGCTGGTCTCCGCCCCTGTATCGACGACTGATCCGGAAGATGAAGGTCACCTGATGTCAGATAGCCTCGACGCCAAGAAAAAGACGCGCTTCAACAAGCTGCAGAAAAAGCTGCGGCGGGAAGTGGGCCGTGCCATTGCCGACTTCAACATGATCAGTGAAGGCGACAAGGTGATGGTGTGCCTGTCTGGCGGCAAGGATTCCTACACCATGCTGGAAATCCTGCGCAATCTGCAGCATTCCGCGCCGGTAAACTTCGAGCTGGTGGCGGTGAACCTGGACCAGAAACAACCGGGTTTCCCCGAGCACATCCTGCCAGAGTATCTGGAGAAAGAGGGGGTGGCGTACCACATCCTGGAAAAGGACACCTATTCCATCGTCAAGGAGAAGGTGCCGGAGGGCAAGACCACCTGCGGTCTGTGCTCGCGCCTGCGTCGCGGCAGCTTGTATGGCTTTGCCGAAGAGATTGGCGCCAACAAGATTGCCCTGGGCCATCACCGTGACGATATCGTCGAAACCCTGTTCCTGAATATGTTCTACGGCGGCAAGATGAAGGCCATGCCACCGAAGCTGCGCAGTGATGACAACCGCAATATTGTTATCCGTCCGCTGGCATACTGTCGCGAGAAGGACATTGTGGAATTCTCCGGCCTGAAGGATTTCCCGATCATTCCCTGCAACCTGTGTGGTTCCCAGGAAAACCTGCAGCGTCAGGTGATCAAGGAGATGCTGCAAAAATGGGATCGGGAACAGCCGGGGCGGATCGAGAATATCTTTGCTGCGGTACAGAACATTGCCCCGTCCCAGCTGGCTGATACTCGCCTGTTTGATTTTGAACATCTTGAGCAGGGCCAGCAGCGGGGTGGCGAGCAGGCACATCGCCTTGACGTGGTCAACCTTTTCGGTTGATCGCAGACTCGCCAGTCACGCTAAATTATGTCACTAAACATGATTCGTGGCCGCGTTTCCGCTAGAATACCCACCGATTTTTTCGCGAGCAGCCGTGTCTGGCTGTATTCTCGCAGTAGCACCCCCCGGGCTTGATATGGTTGCCTGATCCGCTCACTGGACAGGCCTGACAATACATTGAGTCAGCACCATGAAAGCGCCGTTTTATTGAAGATTCTCTGGACCAGAAGGGTAGGAGCACCATGACCGATCGTATTCAGAAGGGTAGCCTTGAAATCGCTGCTGAACTCCATGATCTGGTAGTCAACGAGATCGCGCCGGGTACCGGCGTCGACCCGGATCACTTCTGGGGCGAGCTGGAAGCCATCCTCAAAGACCTGGCGCCCAAGAACAAGGCGCTGCTGGAAAAGCGTGAAGCGATCCAGGCACAGATGGATGAGTGGTACAAGGCGCGCAAGGGCCAGGCCATCGACATGGCTGAATACAAGCAGTTCCTGTCCGAGATCGGCTACCTGCTGCCGGAAGGCGATGCGTTCAAGGTGACCACCGAGAACGTGGACGAGGAAATCGCCACTATTGCCGGCCCGCAGCTGGTAGTACCGGTGAAGAACGCCCGTTTTGCCCTGAATGCGGCTAACGCCCGCTGGGGCAGCCTGTACGATGCCCTGTACGGCACCGACGTAATTTCCGATGAAGGCGGCGCCGAGAAAGGCGGTGCCTACAACCCGAAGCGTGGTGCCAAGGTGATCGCCTGGGCGCGCGACTTCCTGGATAACTACTTCCCGCTGGCCAACGGTTCCCACAAGGACAGCACTGGCTACGCGATTGTCGATGGCAAGCTGGTTGTGTCCCTTGGCGGCGAAAAGACCGGCCTGAAAGACGAATCCCAGCTGAAAGGTTTCCTGGGCGACGCCGCGGCTCCCACCGGCGTACTGGTCAAGCACAACAACCTGCATGCTGAGCTGCAATTTGACGCCAGCCACCCGATTGGCGCGGATGACGCTGCCAACATGAAAGACGTGCTGCTGGAATCGGCCATCACCACTATTCAGGACTGCGAAGACTCGGTTGCGGCGGTTGACGCTGAAGACAAGGTCGAGGTGTACCGTAACTGGGCCGGCCTGATGAAAGGCGACCTGCAGGAAAGCTTCGAAAAAGGTGGCAAAACCCTGACCCGTTCCATGAACGGCGACCGTGAGTACACCGCGCTGGACGGCTCCACCCTGACCCTGCACGGCCGCTCTCTGCTGCTGGTGCGTAACGTGGGCCACCTGATGACCAACCCGGCCATCCTCATGAACGGTGAGGAAACCCCGGAAGGTATCATGGACGGCATGGTGACCGTTCTGGCTGCCATGCACGACCTGAAAAAGATCAACAAGCTGAGCAACAGCCGCACCGGTTCCGTGTACATCGTGAAGCCGAAGATGCACGGCCCGGAAGAAGTGGCGTTTGCCGTTGAGCTGTTTGGTCGTGTTGAGAAGGCGCTGGGCCTGGCCGACAAGACCCTGAAAATCGGCATCATGGATGAAGAGCGTCGCACCACCGTGAACCTGAAAGAGTGTATCCGTCAGGCCAGCGACCGGGTGATCTTCATCAATACCGGTTTCCTCGACCGTACCGGCGATGAAATGCATACCTCCATGGAAGCCGGTCCGTTTGCTCGCAAGGGCGACATGAAAGGCATGCCGTGGATCAATGCCTACGAGGCGTGGAACGTGGATATCGGTCTGGAATGCGGCCTGCCGGGCCACGCCCAGATTGGTAAAGGGATGTGGGCCATGCCGGATGAAATGGCACAGATGATGGCCAACAAGGCCGGTCATCCCAACGCGGGCGCAAACTGTGCCTGGGTACCGTCCCCGACGGCGGCCACCCTGCACGTGACCCACTACCATGAAGTGAATGTGGCCGAGGTTCAGGCCAAGCTGGCCAGCCGTGAGCGTGCCTCCCTGGACGACATCCTCACGCTGCCGCTGCTGGACCGTGAATTGTCTGCTGAGGAAATCCAGCAGGAGCTGGACAACAACGCCCAGGGCATCCTCGGTTACATGGTACGCTGGATTGACCAGGGTGTTGGTTGTTCCAAGGTGCCGGACATCAATGATGTGGGCCTGATGGAAGACCGCGCTACCCTGCGTATCTCCAGCCAGCACGTGACCAACTGGCTGCACCACGGCATCACCAACAAAGACCAGGTGATGGAAACCCTGAAGCGCATGGCTGAAGTGGTTGATCGTCAGAACGCCAACGATCCGCTGTACACGCCCATGGCCAAGGACTTCGACGGCTCCGTTGCCTTCCAGGCAGCAGTAGAGCTGGTATTCGAAGGCTGCTCCCAGCCGAGCGGTTACACCGAGCCGGTTCTGCACCGTCGTCGCCGTGAACTGAAAAAGGCAATGAATAATTAATAGTTAATAATGAATAGCGGCGCGCTTGCGCGTCGTTGATTGCCTGAAAGTATAGAGGCCGCGCCCAATGGTTGGGCGCGGCCTCTTGCGTTTGAGAAAAGACGAAAGCTGCTCGCGCAGCTATTAATTATTCATTATTAACTATTCATTAACTTCCACCATCACCTCAATGGGCAGCACCAATGTACTTCGCTGGTGGCTGCTACCGCCTATGCCTCGCTGCTGCCGGGATTGATCAATCCGGATGCTCCCCATGGGGTGCCATTGGCCTGGTGTGACGCGCAGGGTGGTAGCGCTGTGCTGGGTATTGGCTGTGGTGTTGCCGGAAACAGTGTCGTGTTGCTGCTGAATACTGAGTACCACCTGGCCGTCCGGGAGGCTTTGCGGGGTGACCTCTATGCCCTGATCGAGTGCGGCCAGCTGGGTTCCGTAGGCGCCGTTCGACAGTGCCAGTAATGTGCCTCGACTGATGCGTGCGGGATAACCGGAGAGGGTGCGTATCTGATAGTGATCGTGCTGCTGCTGTCGGGACTGCTGTGCTCCAATCTGTACCTGTGCGTCGAGATCTCCCTCACGATTGCGGCTCACCGTGCCCTCAAGGGTCTGCTCTTTGCCAGTGGAAGAACCGCTGCGCCGCAGATGGACAACAACGGTCGCCGGTTCGGCGTCCAGATTACCCAACACGCCTTGCAGGCTGCGCAGGTTTTCCGCTGTGGTGCGGATGATCAGCTTGCCGCGATAGGCCTGAACTGAACCGCCAGCAGGCAGTAACGGCTCAATGACAGGCAGCAGGGCGGCAGCATCAGGACGAGAAATGACATGCATCTCCATGGGCTGGGCCCGCAGTGTGGCTGTCAGGCTTAGCGTCATGATCAGGATCGCAATAGTCAGCAGATTGGGCATGGCGTTGCTCCAAAGGGGGCCTGATATCAGGGTGCAGGACGCCAACGCATTGTGAAAGTGAAAATCCATCTGTGACGCCATTCACGGCCGGGATGAGGACTGCCTCTGTGGGGTGAACCTGAGCCACTGTTGAACGGCAAATGGCGTCGGTGCCGTTATATCGGCCTATCTGCTGCCGCGACAGAATCGGTGCTGCCTGTCGGGAATCTTGTGTGTTTTCCGGGGCGGGTCGGGGCAGCCTGAACCCGCATTGGCAGTGTAAAGATAACGGCTGATGGCTTGGGAGAGCGATCGGGCAGGGCTGCCCCGCACATTAATCGATCGAAAGGGACCAATAATGAAAATCCATGATCGCGTTACAACGAGGAATATCTCCACTCTGCTTCGCGCGGGTGCAGCCCTGGCGGGGCTGTTGCTCAGCGCTGCCGTATTGGCCGGCAATGGCAGTGACCCCTTGGCCCCGTATGAGGAAGACGGGCCCTATACCACGACCCGTCATTCAGGCGGCCTTGGCTGTACCATTTACCGCCCTCGCAACCTGGGTAGCAACCACCCATTGATTGTCTGGGGCAACGGCACCGGTGGTACCCCCACGACCTACGGTTCAGGTCTTGAGCATTGGGCGTCATGGGGCTTTGTGGTGGCGGCGGCCAACACCAGCAATGCCGGCTCCGGCGATGAAATGCTTGATTGTATTGATTACCTGCAGAACAGCAGTTACGCAGGAAACATTGATTTCAGCAAGATCGGTGCGTCCGGGCATTCCCAGGGCGGCGGCGGCACAATCATGGCAGGTCGCGATGCGCGTATTACGGCAACCGCCCCGGTGCAACCGTACATCCTCGGTCTTGGCCACCAGACTTCATCCCAGTATCAGCAACATGCGCCTATGTTGCTGTTGTCCGGCTCGCTGGACACGCTGGCAGGACCGACGTTGAATCAGGCGCCGGTATTCAGCCGTGTAGACGTGCCCGTGTTCTGGGCGACGCTCAACGGCGCCAGTCACTTTGAGCCGGTGGGAGACTTCGGGGACTACAAAGCCATGACCACTGCCTGGTGGCTGTATCAGCTCAGCGGCGACAGTGACGCGGCCAGCCTTTTCACTGGCGCTTGCTCTGCCTGTGGGCTCTCTGATTGGGACGTAGAACGCAAGGGGCTGTAAAGCCCAACGGTCACAGGCAATCCTGGTGGTTGCCTGTGACGACACTGCCCCCGGAATTGCCATGCTGATTTGTTCGCATTGTGGTGCTAGCCTTGATCCCGTAGCCGCCTCGTGGAGGCCTCGGCCGCCGTGTTGTGGTGTGCTGCCGGGCAGTCATGAGCATCACAACAAGAACAATCTCCGGGAGTCTCCGATGGATCTGGACCCCAACAGCGGGCTGGTTCCCCTTCATCGTCATCCTCTGGGTTTTATCGAGGCATTCTGTCATCTGGGAGCACCGCTGGAGCGTCTCCTGGAAGGGACCGGTTTATCCGCCCCCATGTTTGAGATGCAGGAGGTGATGATCAGCTACCGGCAGTTCCAGCGACTTCTGTATAACGGCATTCATCTGTGCCAGAGGCCGGGTCTTGGACTCGCGGTGGGCATGCACTTTGACTGGAGTTACTGGGGGCCGGTGGGGTATGTCGTCCACTGCAGCCCCAGTTTGAAACACGCCGGCGAGGCGTTTCGCCGTTATCTGGTTACGGCCCAGCCGTTATTCGCCGAACATGCGGCACAACCGAATGCCTATCTGGACGCGGATGGGCGCATTGTCGAACCCATTGATTACATGACGGGCAGTGATGATGACCCGTTGATGCGTGACTTTATCCGTGAATGGCGCCTCGCCATCACGTTGCGAATCTGGGATCAGTGTGGCAACAAGTCGGTGGCAGATCCTTCTCTGCATGTCCGTCTTGGTTTCCCTGAACCCGCGGATCGCCGCCCTTATGAAATTCTCCCCTGTGACAGCCTTACCTTTGGGTGTCAGGAATACGCTATTTCTGCGCATATGGACTATGTGTTTCAGCGCTTTCGTCCGTTTCGCAAACGGGCTTTTGAAAAACTGATCCGGGAATGCGAACGGGAGCTGACCCACAGGGTGGAGGCGGTGACGTTTACCGAGCGGGTGTTCTGGCACGTGCGGGCCTATTTTCGCCCGGATCTGGATTTGAATGCGGTGGCACGCCAGATGCGGCTGACGCCCCGTAGCCTGACCCGCCGGCTAGCCTGCGAGTCCGCTTCCTTCCGCAAGATCCTCTATGAAGTGCGGATGGAAATTGCCAGCCATCAGCTGCGTCATTCGAGTCTCGACGTGGATGAGGTGGCGGCACTGGCCGGGTTTTCCTGTGGCTCCAGCCTGCGTCGGGCCGTGAAAGGCTGGGCGGGAATGACCGTCAGTGAGATGCGTAATCAAGAGGGGATAGGTAGTCGGGGCAACCTGACATGACCTGGCGGGTTATTCAGGCGCTGCTGCTGGTGACGCTGTCGGCAGCGGTATCAGTGTTGTTGTTCTTCGCGGTGAGTGAAGGTAAGGGGGATGGCCGCAGGCTGGCGACTCATGACCCTGGCGCTCCGGTCGTACAAACCCGCGCTGAACTTGCCGACAGTCGCCGTGCGGGTTCGAACGTCGCCTTGCATCCACAGCAGCCATCCGGGCGGCTGGATAGCCCATCGCAGCGGCGTTGGAGCGAGCAACAGGTGGAAGCGACCCTGGCGGGGTTGCCGGTGGATGAGCAGGGCAACCTTCAGCCAGGGCGCGAGTTACGTGCTGTACTGGATACCGTTTTCCTTGGTGGCGATGCGTCACTGACCTTGGCTGAGCTTGCCTGGCTGCAACAGCAGGTCATCGCGGTCATGCCTGACACCGCCGGTCGTCAGGCTGCTGACGTGATGGAGCGTTACTTTCACTACAGCAATATGTACCGGGATCTGTCCGGCAGTTTCCAGCAGCGCAGTGGGGTCGAAGCCCTGGCCAGCGGGCAGCAGCAGCTGGCACGTCTGCGGCGCGATTATCTGGGGGAGGCGTTGGCCAATGCCTTGTTCGCGGACGAGGAGCGCATGGCTCGTGTCACCTTGCACAACATGCGTACCCAGATGAATACCCGGTTGGACGACACTGAAAAAGCAGAGCAGTGGCAATGGCTCACCGGGGAGCCGGCCGACCCCGAGGGCGATGAGTAACTATTTCGCCCCTCAAGGCCACCACCAGTATCAGACCTGCAAGCGCGAGACAGAGCGCTAAAAAGACGTTGGGGTAGCGACTGTGCAGGGTCGGGCCATGGGAAGGGATGGGGACCTCGGCGAGGTAGGCCGCTTCTGTGCCGTAGGGGCTATGAACCCAGGGGCGACCATCAGGGAGAAAGACACCGGAAGGCCCGTTGTTGATCACATGCAGAGCGGGGCGGCCGGTCTCCACGGCGCGCAGGGCTGTGGCACGCCAGTGTTGCCAGGGTTGAGCCGTGTTACCGAACCAGGCGTTGTTCGACACGATGACCAACAGTTGCCGGTCGGCTCCCACCCGGCTGGCATCGGCGACCAGTGAGGGGAACATGACCTCGTAGCAGATCAGCGGTATGAGCTGAGTGTCGGTACCGGCGATCGGGAGCCCGGCAGGCTGGTGGCCAGCGGCAATATCACTGAAAAATCCGCTTAACCATTGTCTGGCCCAGCGGGAGCTGTCAGGCAGGTACTCCAGAAGGGGCAGGTATTCACCAAAGGCAACCCGTTTCTGTTTCCGGTATCGGCCGGCCTCGAGGCCACTGGCCGACACCCAGGCCACGGTGTTGAACTGCCTGCCATCCGCTACCTCAATGCCTTGCAGCAAGAGCGGGGTGCGCATCGCTTTTGCGGCGCGGTGGATGGCCTGTCGAACCCGGGGCTGCTGAAAATAGGCACTGAAACCGGTCTCCGGCCAGATGATCACCTCGGCGCCCTCCACGGCCAGTTGTCGGGACAGGGCCAGTGACCGCGGGTCGCTATCGGTGTATCCGGGTGTCGATGTGCGGGTTTCACCTGCCGGCCCATTTTCCTGCACCCACCCAACCCTGAGGCGGGTGCCCGGCGGGCTGGCGCTCAGCAACACCACCGCGCCATAGCCCAGCCAGAGGACGATTAACAGGCCGCTCACCACCTGGTGGATCCTGTCGCGCCGTGGTGTCGCGGAGCGGGGACGCAGGTACTGATAGAGCAGGGCGTTAGCCAGTGCGATGATCGCATCCAGGCCATACACCCCGGTAAGACTGACGCCTTGAATGGCGACGATGAAACGGCTCTGGGTTTCTCCTAACTGGGCATTGAAGAGGGTGGGAAAACCGGCAAAGGCCAGTGTAACGATCACCGGGAAGATCAGCAGGCAAGGCCAGCCAGTGCGTTGTTGCAACCCGAGGTACACCACAGACAGCAGCGCCAGCTGCAATGCGCCATAACCCCAGAACAGCGCAGCGATTAGAGCGGTGATGACAGTCCCGGCATCCCACAGCGCCTCAATAAAATGCAGTACCCAGTTTGCGGCAATCACCTGAAAGACGATCCCTGCCACCAGACCGCACCGCCACGCTTGCCTGACAGGCCTGGGCGAAGGGGAATGCAGTGCCATCAGCAGTGGTACAAAAGCCACCCAGACCAGTAAATACAGGGAACCAAAGGTGAAACCGAGGCCCAGTAGTGCCCCGGCCAGCAGTGACAGGCCAAAGGGGGTGGGTTTGACTGGTCGCAATGCCATCAGGGCATATCCTGCTGCAGGGCTGCCTGCATCAGGTTGTGTTGTCTGAACAGGGAGGATGCGTGTTCCCCGAAATGGTCCGCTTGCAGTTGTTGCAGGGCTGGCAGGGCGATTCCGGGTTGTTGGGCAATGGCAACCTGATAGTTTTGATACTGCTGCCACAGGCGCTCGATGGCCGTCGCTGTCTCAGCGGAGAAAGTGCGCACCAGGATAGCGTAGGTGCGGGCCTGTTCGTCCGGGGTGAGCGGCCGGTGCATGGCCTGGGTCGCATGTTCCAGTGCGACCAGGGTGCGGGTGTCATAGAGCAGCGCCCCCTGTTTTCCTACTGGCAGGTACTGGATCATCTTCTGCAGGGCAGGCCAGTAAGCGGAATTGTCAGCGTTGGGCCATCGCGGCAAGGTGTGGGTTTGTTCTGCTTTGGCCTGACTGCTCCACTGACTCAGCGACACCACCGACAGCAGGCAGCTTGCCAGAAGAGTGCAGATGAGCACACAGATCAGCAGGCGCAGCCCCCGGTTGTGGACAGCGTATCGGCTTGACTGGCGGCGGGATTCCATTCGCATTCCGTGTCGTCTGATGGCAAAAGCGGGCTCGAAGAAGCCGGCGAAAGATGCCGAAAAAGGGAAAGACTAGGCCCCCGTCGGGCAAATGGCTGTCACATGGCCTGCCTGATTACGTCCATTGCGGCCGCTCGGGTTATCGGCGGGCTTGGTGGCAGGCATAATGCACTGCCCGTTATCGCGATCTCAGCCGCAGGAGCGCCATGTTCGCCAACAGCCGTACCGTGACCAGCAATCAAACCGGGCAGCACCAGGATCTCGCCCTCACGGTCAGGAAGCATCTTGATCACCCGTGGCAGGCACCGGTGAGCTCTCATGACCGGCAGGCCTTCCATCAGCTACAGACCTGGCGCGATGAGAATGGGCCTGGTCACCCTCTGATGCTGGACTCCGGCTGCGGGACGGGGCGTTCCTCTGTGGCGTTGGCGCTTTCTCAGCCGCAAGCATTGGTTGTCGGTGTGGATCAATCGGAGGCACGGCTTGGCCGGGCGCTGACGCGGTTTTCTCCGCTGCCTGCCAATCTGCTGTTATTGCGGGCGGACTGTGCCGGACTGTGGCGGTTGCTGGCGGAGCAGGGCATCGCCGTGGCGCGTCATCAAATTCTCTACCCCAATCCCTGGCCGAAGAGCGCCCATCTCAAACGCCGTTGGCATGGCCACCCGGTGTGGCCCTGTCTGCTGGCCATGGGAGGCGTGCTCGAATACCGCAGCAACTGGCGGGTGTATCTGGAAGAAGTCGTTAGTGCGCTGGCAATGACCGGCGTCAGCAGCGAACTGCAGGCGCTGCCTGAGCAGACATCCCCGCTGACGGATTTTGAGGAAAAGTACCAGGCCAGTGGGCAGCCCTTGTGGCGTCTCACGGCAACACTTTAAGTTAGGGAACCTCTGAATAACTCCTTGCATGC